>DASWYF010000011.1 GCA_036405135.1 Verrucomicrobiia bacterium
TCTTCCAAATGCAGGTCATCAAGGAACTGGACCTGCGTGAAAATCAAACCCAACCAGTTCCTAAAACCTGATGCACTGGCCAACTCAAAATGTGTCCACCATGTCCCCGCACACCTGTCCACCATCTCTCCAGTCTTTACATCCCCTCGGAGGGCAGAAGGATTGAGGATGAGGGGTGCTCCCACTTTGACAGCCTATCAGAGCAACCAGCCACAACATCCACACAACGCGCCAAATGTTACCTCCCTCTCCCCAATGGGCAGGCCGAGCTTCGGCGAGAGGGCCGGGGTGAGGGGGAAAGCATCGTGCATAAGCAAAAGCAGCCCTCAAGACACCTCGCACTGCTCTGTCTATGGGCCCTCTTGTTTTCCTTCTCCGGTTGCACATCCAGAAGCAACACCACAGCACCCATCATCTCAGTAGCTAATGAATCGACCTACATGCTTGCCATCTCGAAGAAAAGTGGCAAACGCATCATCCCCGGGTATGACATCTTTGCCGATGGCAAATGCTCACTGCGCTCATCAGAAGGCGATGAATTCACCTTAAAACTGCCTCCCGAAGAAGTGACTGGCTTGGTTTCATTCAGCAAGGAACAAGGTTTTTTCTCAATTTCCAATGAATCACTAGAAAAAGCATCCTACCCCATTACATCCATAGACTTGCAACTCGTAACGAATGAAATATCCGGCGTAGTTTCGGTGGAAGTGATCGGTGCAACCAGCACCTATTCCATGGAGACGCATGCCAACCAAGTGACCGTCTCCATTCAAGATGGCACGGTCAAAAACTCCATCTCCCGCTACAATCTCCACAAAGAGATCAAGCACTACACAAACCTCACTCAATTTCAAATCATCGGACGTTGCGTGGACAAGATCGATGAAACCGTCCTGACCACTTGGAAAAAGCAGCTCCGCCCCTTAACTGAACCTTAGGATGGCCTCACCGTTATGGGAACGAACAGGTGATGACACAAATGTCATCCGGCAAAGCACCCGATTTCAGCCGCACCAAGTCCACGAGTTTATGCGCCAGCCCAGTAGATTCATGTTCCTTCACTACGGCATGGATCGCTTCGATGCTCGTGTATTTCCACAAACCATCCGTGGCCACCACCAAGGTTCCTTGTGGCGCTTCCACTGAGAATGTGAATGGCATCACACCTCCTGTCCCCAGGAATGGTTTTCGCCTTTGCCCGCGGGTAAGTTCTTGCTTGGACTCGCCAGTGAAAAGCCAGGCCGCAGAATCACCCACACTTGCGCCAAAGAGACTGCCTGGCTTTACCACCACTATGATGGCCGTCGTCTCTCCCGCACGCGGATCATCCCAGATCACAGTATCCAGACTGGTCAATGTGCTCGCACACCCCAGATCACTGGAGACAGATTTGATGACTGAAGAAACCGTCTGCAGCACCTGATCCGCCGCTTCCGCTCCACCAGATATGCCGCCCGCGCCATCGGCGATGGCGATGCAAACGCCATCAGGCAGGTGGATGATATCTCCACGGTCCTCACTAAGATGACGGGAAGAATCCAGCGCGATCGATGTGTTCATGCCACGTGCCAACATAACACAGAATTCAAAAATAAATGCATGATGACGTAACACCACTTGTTGAACGGCACGGAATCCGCTAATTACAGAACCAAGAAAGAGCATCGAAAATGAAAAAAGCACTGGGATTGGCACTGGCAGTCGGCGGAGCATTCATGTTGTTCTATGGCTTCAAAGCCAAAGACTCATTGGAATCCAAGGTGAACGAACTGGTGAAAGGTTCACCTACTGACAAGTCCATGCTGATGATCGGCGGCGGAGCCGCCATGTGTGTCGCCGGTGTCGTGTTGGTGATGAGCAAAAAGTAAGTGACGCCAATACGGCTGAGGCCTGCTATCAAGACAGAAGCGAGGACTTTAGTCCGCCTAAACATCCCTCAGCAAGCGGTGTAAAGGATGTCTGGAGAGCGAGACGTTCACCCGCTCACACATTCTTCCGGTTCAAATGCGCCAGAAATTCATCTATCGTCAGATTGCAATTCTCTGACTTTAAAAACTCCTGCAGTTCATTCGGCTTGAATTTCAACTCCACCTGCTTCACCACCCCGCAATCCACCCGATAGCCCCCCCCCTCCTTCAGCAGATCCTTCTGCTTGGTGTCATTCAACGTGATCGTCGCACTCAGCGGCGAAGACTTTCCATCCCGCACCCTGCGGACCACCTGACACTTCAACCCCGGCTCACCGTAATGCCGGTGAAACACGGCGAATTTGATCTCATCTCCCTCATAAGCATACTGCACCGTCATCACGAAGAAGCTGGAATCGATGAACTCCGCGCTCTCATACGTCAGTTCAGCGCGAGCACTATTGGTCCCGGTGAAAAAACAAACGCCGGTCCAAAGCCAAAGCAATGCAGGCAGAATTCTTGCGCGCATGTCGCCAGTCCTTTTGAGTGGATGCCTGAAAGTCGCTCTGCGGAGTGGTTCCGTCAAGCGGACGTTGAAGCCCGGTTTGTAATTTGCTGAGAAAAAGCACTGAGATATTATCCCCCTCGCCCCTCGGAGGGTTGATCATTACCCATAAGTGATCACCAGCGTCCAGCCAGCGGGAACTTCCTTATTAAGGTGGGGCAAAGCTGCCGCTTTGCCCTAACTTTGGCCTTCACCGTCGTATCCTCAAATGGAACCGGCCTTCGTAAAACCCAACCCTCCCTGTTCCTAGCCTCAATAGGGTCAGGGGTGCCGGACTTTCCCTGCGTTTATCCTCTAAACCAACTGGATCAACTTCGGCTGCCGGGCATCAATCAGCGCATTCAAGCGCTCCTCCAGCCCCTCCACCGCCTCCTCGAAAATCTCGCGCACATCCTCTTCCCCGATCGGCAAAGACTTCGCCGCTGATTGCACAAACCCGCCCAGACTCTGCCGTGCGTAGCTGATCAGCCCCTGTCGCAACGGCAGCGAGAACTGCTGCAGTGCGAGCCCATACACCAGCACATGCCACCCATGCGCCTTGTTCTCCTCCACCGCCTGCAGATAGCGCATCACCACCCGCTGATCACGCAATGGCCGCAGCCGCTTCAGCTTGCTCCGCCCTACACGACGGCTCGCCGCCGATAAATCCTTCTCCACCAGCACCACCTCCATCTGCCGATCCAGCTCGATGAGATCGCGCGCGAACCCTTGCTGCGCGAATTGATGCGCTTTCAAGATCGCGGGAAGCTCCACCGCTTCGAGTATGTGCTGACGATAGTGGGAGAGAAACAGTCGCAGTGTGGCCGCATCCTGCACCTTCGGTAAACGCCACGCCGAAGCTGCTTTTCCCAAGGCGAGAAAACCCTCCGGCGTGCTGACCTGATCCAGCAAAGGATTGGGATCGCCCAATACTTCGGCGGCTTCACCAGTCAACTTGGCTGCATCATCAAACACTAGCGGCGAAACTAGCTCGAATCTGACTATTTCGCCAACCGTAAATGCCGAAACCCCTGACAAAAATTGGCACAACCGTCACGGCGTGCAAACGTCGCCCTTTATTTCGCAAACACCATCGCCGGACTCGCCTGCCCCGTGCGGTTCACCGCCGTGAGCGCGATCGCATCCGCTCCCTTGCCGCCAACCGCCTTCACTTTCGCACGCGTCATCTCGCTGCCGTAGACATGTGTTTCCCAGTTGCCTCCGCGCTTCACCTGCAAGACCCAGTTCTGGATCACATTCCCCGGTTCAATGCTCCACTGTATCTCGATATCGCCATTGCCCCCACTGCTCTGCACCAGCAATTTTGGTTTTGATGGCACGCTTTGACCAAGCCACGGTGATGCCGGCACCAGTGCATTATCCGTGTAAAAGCGGTCCGTCAGCAGTTCCTGAATCTTTCCCTTGTTCGCCGCGAGCGGTTTGCTGTGCCAGAACACATTGCCCGTGGAACCCTTCTGCTTGCGCGTGATCTCCAGTTGCTCGCGCATATCTGTGATGGGCCACTTGGTATCGATCTTGTCCAGATTGTTCCCCGGCCAGACGTGACGCTTGTGCTTGTTCACACTCACCCACCAGTCGAGCAACAGCGGATAGCTCTGCGCCGTTTCGCTCACACCCCAGTAAAGTTGCGGCACATAATAATCGCACCAGCCTTCCTCCAACCACTTGCGCGAATCCGCATAAAGCTGATCATACGCATCCAAACCTTTGATCTCTTTCGGATAACCCGGACGCCAGATGCCAAACGGGCTGATGCCGAACTTCACCCAGGGCTTTTCCTCTTTGACCATCTTGTACAGCTTCTCCACGAATATGTTCACGCTCTCACGCCGCCAGTCATCGCGCGACAGCTTGCCGCCGCTCTTTTGATAACGCGCCCAGCTCACGTCATCGGGAAACTCCACCAATGCCCCTTTGGCATCTCTGACCTTGTAGGGGTAAAAATAATCATCGATATGCGCACCATCGATGTCATAGCGCTTCACCACATCACGGATGACTTTCAGCGAATACTCCTGCACCGCCGGTTCCGAGGGGTCCATCCACAGATAGGTGCCGTATTTCTTCACCAGTTCCGGGCGCGTCTTGCTGATATGATTGCTGGCGACCACACCGGGCGAAGCCGTATTGCGCACCCGATAAGGGTTGAACCACGCGTGCAATTCCAGCCCACGTTTATGCGCTTCTTCCACCGCGAATTCGAGCGGGTCGTAATAAGGATCCGGCGCTTTGCCCATCTCACCGGTCAGATACTCGGACCACGGCTCCAGCTTGGAGGCGTAGAACGCATCACACATGGGACGCACCTGCAGGATGACGGCGTTCAAGTTCAGCTTCACCGCCAGATCCAGCAGATCGCGCAATTCCTTTTGTTGTTCCGCAGTGGTCAAACCCTTCTTGGAAGGCCAGTCAATGTTGGATACCGATGCGATCCAAACGCCACGAAACTCCCGCTCAATCGCTGGCGGTTTGATATCCGAAGGCAGATACGCCGCTGCCATGGCTGCCGTGGAAAAGAGGACAGATGCCAGGAAGGCGAGCCAATGACCGCATCGGGGGGTTGATTTCACGCGAGTTTTAAATACGGGTGCCCATAGCCAAAGGCAAGCGCCAGTTTGATTTACGATTTAAGAAGTACGATTTACGAGCCAACCGTCAATTCACGTAGAAGACGAAATTTAACGTCCTAAGCCACCCCGCTCGAAACCAAAAACCAGAAACTCGAAACCTTCCTGCCGCTCGTAAATCGTAATTCCAAAATCGTAAATCCCCTGGATTGAACATTTCTCCCCTCAATACTGCCCAAACATTGGCTTCAATAAATTCTGGCCTGAGTGCGTCAGTAAGGTAAGCTTGAAAAACATGTCCATCATTGAACGTACAGTCACGGTGAGCTGGCGTTGCCGCGTGCATTTCACGCAGCATGCTTTTGACTTGGGTAACAAGACCTTGCGCGATGCCATGGCGGAAGCAGAACCGCAGAAAGTTCACAAAGCGTTCGTAGTGGTTGATGAATCGCTCGCCAAGGCACAACCGGACTTTGTCGGTCGCATAGAAGCCTATTTCCGCGCGAACTCCGATCGCCTCAAGCTGATGGGCACGCCGATGATCCTCGAAGGCGGCGAGCGCGTGAAAAACTCTTATTTCCACGTCTCGGAGATCCAATCGCACTTGGAGCGTCATCACATTGATCGTCACTCGTACCTCATCGCCATCGGCGGCGGAGCTATTCTGGATGTCGTGGGCCTTGCTGCCGCTACGGCGCATCGTGGTGTTCGTCACATCCGTATTCCGACCACCACTCTGGCGCAGGATGATTCCGGCGTGGGTGTGAAGAACGGCATCAACGCGTTCGGTAAGAAAAATTTCATCGGCACGTTCTGTCCGCCTTACGCCGTCATCAATGATTTCCAATTGCTCTCTTCCTTGCCTGAGCGTGATAAACGCAATGGTTATGTGGAAGCCGTGAAGGTGGCGCTTATTCGTGATCGCGAGTTTTTTGAACGCATCGAACAGGACGCTCCAGCCCTCGCCCGCTTCGAGGAAACGGCCATGCGCCATTTGATTTTCCGCAGTGCTGAACTACATTTGAACCACATCGCCACAAGCGGTGATGCGTTCGAGTTCGGATCCGCCCGGCCGCTGGATTTCGGGCACTGGGCAGCTCATAAGCTGGAGCAGGTTTCCGACTACCGCATCCGCCATGGCGAGGCAGTGGCAGTTGGCATCGCGCTGGATACAGTGTATGCGCGGCGCATGGGTTACCTCGATGCGCAATCATGTGAGCGCGTGCTGGTGCTGCTGGAGAAACTGGGCTTTGAATTGTTTGCCAACGAACTCTTGCTGGCAGACGCCACAGGCAACTTGGTTTTGCTGAACGGACTGGAAGAATTTCGCGAGCACTTGGGCGGTCAATTGACCATCACCCTGCTGCGCGGCATCGGCCAGGGGTTTGAGACACATGAGATGGTACAGGCCAATATTGTGGCCGCCATCGAAGAATTGCAGGAACGACAAAATCTGCGCGAGCAACGCATCGTGCCGCTCACGCGACGAAAACAGGAAAGCAGATGAAAATGAACCGCCGCCGTTTTATTGGGGTCACGGCAACGTTGACCGGGGGATTGCTAACAGGAACGGCGGTGGCAGCGGACAGGAAATCCGGCTTCGTCGTGGCTGGATATCTCCCTGATTACCGCCTCTCTCCGAAAAATCTCGCCCGGGCGAAAGGTCTTACCGACCTCATCGCCTTCTCCGCCGAACCTCGCGAGACCGGCGAACTCGAACTCCGCTCATGGAATGCTGATGCCATGAAGCAGCTCCGTCAGGCGCGCACGGATCACGGTTGCCGTATCCTCATCTGTGTCGGTGGCGGTGAACGCTCAGAACATTTCCGCAATCTCCTCGATTCTTCTCTTTCCCGGGACAAGCTCGTTCAAGCCGTCACGAGCCTGTGTGAACGCGAACAACTGGATGGCATCGATCTCGATTGGGAACATCCTGACACCAATGGCGAGGCACGCAATTACTCGATCTTCATGGAGCAGCTAAAAGCAAGTATAGGCTCGAAGCGTATTGTGACGGCCGCTGTCGCGACACATCAGGACTGGTTTGAAGATTCAGCACGTTATCTCGACCGCGTCCACGTCATGGCCTATGACATGCCCCAGCAGCATTCCACCGTCCAAGGTGCAGAGAATGCCGTTAACTCTTGGCTGAAACGCGGTGTGCCTGCGGATAAAATTTGCCTGGGCATTCCGCTCTATGGTCGCGGTGTGACTTCACGTGAGCGCACCATGGCTTATGCGGATCTGCTCACACGACCCAATTTCAAAGAGGGCACGGATGAGTGGGATGGTCTCTACTACAACGGCCCGAAAACTGTCTCAGCCAAAGTAGCCTTGGCCAAGCGCATGGGTCTAGGTGGTGTTTTCGTTTGGGAAGTTGGCCAGGACGCTGAGGGAGATAAGTCATTGCTCCAAAGCATCAAGGATGCTGCGAAAGCATAAGGCGAATTACGACCTTGGAAGTAAGGTTTACGAGCCATCGGTAATATAACGCCACGGATATAGTTGAGCGTTCTTAGCTCCTGGCGCGAAACCAGAAACGAGAAACTCGAAACCTTTGAGCGGCTCGTAAATCGTAAATCAAAAATCGTAAATCCTGTTTCAGCCTCGCCTTCCGCTCCCGATTCCCTCACCCTGACGTCATTTACATGACACGCACTGCCGTCATCAATGTCGTCGGGCTTACGGAAGGTCTCTTGGGCCAGCACACGCCCAAGCTGAACGCCTTCCGCCAGAAGACGGCGTTGCGTCATGTCACTCCGGCATTCCCTGCGGTCACCTGCACGGCGCAGACGGATTATGTGACGGGCCAGACCGCCAGTGAACACGGCATCGTGGCGAATGGTTGGTTCAATCGCGAGCTGTCCGAGGTGCAGTTCTGGAAGCAATCCAACCACGTGGTGCAAGCACCGAAGGTGTGGGATCAGCTTCGTAAAGAAGTTCCGGGCTTCACCTGTGCGAAATTATTCTGGTGGTATAACATGTATGCCACAGCGGATTGGTCCATCACACCGCGCCCCATGTATCCTGCAGATGGCCGCAAATTTTTCGACATCTACACGTGGCCTTACTCCATCCGCCCGGAGATCAAACAGGAACTTGGCGAATTTCCTTTCGCCGGTTTCTGGGGACCTGCTGCCGGATTGGACTCACCGCAAGGCAAGGCCGATTGCGTCTCCCGCTGGATTGCCGAATCCGCCAAGTGGACGGAGAAGAAGTATCAGCCCACGCTCAGCCTCGTTTACTTGCCACACTTGGATTACAACCTGCAGCGCATCGGCCCCTCTGATCCACGCATCGCACGTGACCTGACTGAGATCGATAATATCGTCGGCGACCTCATCACCTTCTATGAATCACGCAGCATCAAGCCTTTGATCGTTTCCGAATACGGCATCACGCAAGTGACCAAGGCGATCCATCTGAACCGCCTGTTCCGTCAGCAAGGCTGGCTCACGGTGAAAGAGGAACTGGGTTTGGAGTTGCTCGATGCCGGTGCGAGCAAAGTCTTCGCCGTAGCCGATCATCAAATCGCGCATATCTACGTGAACGACCGTTCACTGCTGAATACCGTGCGTTCACTTTTGGAGAAACAAGATGGCATCCCGCACGTGCTGGATGACGCGGGCAAGCGCGAACACGGCATCGCTCACACGCGGGCCGGGGATCTCATCGCTGTTTCGCAAGAAGATGCGTGGTTCACTTATTACTACTGGCAAGACGATGCGAATGCACCGGACTTCGCCCGCACTGTAGATATTCATCGCAAGCCCGGTTATGATCCGGTGGAACTGTTCCTCGATCCGCAAATCCCCGCTGTGAAGTTGAAGATCATCTGGCGCCTGCTGCAAAAAAAACTCGGCTTCCGCATGTTGATGGATGTCATACCGCTGGATGCTTCTCTGGTGAAAGGCTCCCACGGCTGCCGCCCGAAATCGAAGATGGATTGGCCGGTGCTTATAGGAGGAGACGCATTAGTCGGATCACAAGACCTGCGCTCCACGGATGTTTACCAGACGATTGTTGAAACGGTGCGGAGGTAGCTCCCGGCCTAACGGAGCCAAAGACATTCAATCATTTTCCGCGTTTCTTTGGACGTTCGAGGTAGAGAGTTGGATGCTGGGCGTTTCCCAATAGAGGCCGCAAGGCTCTGCCGGTGTGGCTTGCTTCCACTAGGGCAACGTCTTCGGGCGTGCCCATGGCGATGATCTGGCCCCCTTGATCGCCAGCATCCGGGCCGAGGTCGATGACCCAGTCGGCGCATTTGATGACGTCGAGATTGTGCTCGATGACGAAGACGGAGTGGCCTTGATCCACCATGCGCTGGAATACGGCGAGTAACACACGCACATCCTCGAAGTGCAAACCCGTCGTCGGCTCATCGAAGAGGAAGAGCGTGGGTTTCACGTCCAGCTTGCCGCCGGGAGATTGCACGTTCGTGGTCCACTCCGCGAGGTGACGCACGAGCTTGAGGCGCTGGCTTTCGCCGCCGGAGAGCGTGTTGATGGGCTGGCCAACGCGCAGGTAGCCGAGGCCGACGTCTTGCAGGAGGCGGAGGCTCGTGCAGGCGCGTTGGGCGGGGCGGAAGTCCGTGAGCTCGGCGAGGAAGGCCACGGCGTCATCAATGGTGGCTTCGAGGAAATCGCCGATGGACCATTCAGTGACGATGAGTTCGTTCGAATCCGGTGCGGCACGGCGGGCGCTCTGCAATTTCACTTCGAGGATGTGCGGGCGATAGCGGCGGCCATGGCAATCTGGGCAGCGGATGAAGACATCGCTGAGGAATTGCATCTCGATCTTCTCAAAGCCAGCACCGCGGCAACGTTCGCACTGGCCTTGGGCGGAATTGAAACTGAACGCGCTGGAGCCGAGTCCGCGCTGCTTGGCCAAGGGTGCCTGGGCGAAAACTTCGCGGATATCATCGAAGGCACCAATGTATACGGCGGGATTTGAGCGAGGTGTTTTGCCTAACGTGCCCTGATCCACGAGCACGACACCGCCGAGACCTTCCCAGCCGGTGACCTTGGCAGCGACGAAACCACCTTCTTCTTCGCTCTCGTCATCGTCTTCATCCTCGCTCTTTACTTTTACTGCGCCAGCGAACTTCTGGGTCAGTGCGGGTAGGAGCACATCACGCATCAAGGTGGACTTACCGGAGCCGCTAACGCCGGTGACGCAGACCAGGCGGTTGAGAGGGATATCTACGGAAAGGTTTTGCAGGTTGTGGAGGTTGGCACCGGTCAGGGACAAAGTGCTTCCAACTTCGAGTTGAGGGATTGATGATATGCGAAGATCGCGCGTTTCCACTGAGGCAACGGTCCCCTTCCCTACTTTATACTCCACCACTTGATCGTTCAGCGCGATCTCGGCGGCTTGCATCAGGCCGACCGGGCGACGCGTGGGCAATTCGATTTTCTTACGACCACTGAGATATTGGCCGGTCAGTGAGCGTTCGCTCTTCAACACATCGGCAAAAGGGCCTTGGAAAACGATCTCGCCGCCACTTTCGCCGTGGCCGGGGCCGATATCGATGATCTGATCGGCAGCACGCATAACACCAGATTCATGCTCCACAACGACGACGGTGTTACCGGTATCGCGCAGACGTTCGAGGATTTTCACGAGGCGCTCAGTGTCGCGCGGATGCAGTCCTACGCTGGGTTCATCCAGGACGAAGAGCGTATTCACCAAGCGGGTGCCAAGGCAGGTAGTTAGATTCACGCGTTCAGTTTCACCACCGGAAAGAGAACGTGTGGGGCGGTCCAGCGTGAGGTAGCCGAGGCCGACTTCATTCAAGTAACCCAAGCGCGCGCGGACTTCGTTCAGGACGACTTGGATGGGATCGTTCACGGCGACTTTGCGGCTGGCAGCGAAGCCATCGATCAGAGCCAAAGCATCGCGGATGGGGAGCAGGTAGAAATCGGAGAGAGTCAGTCCTTTGTGACTCTCGCTTTTCGTAAATCTGTAGAGTAGTGCTTCGGGCTGAAATCGTTTACCATCGCACGTCCGGCACTTCGTATAGGCGCGGTAGCGGGAGAGGAGCACGCGCACGTGCATCTTGTAGGACTTGGATTCTAACCAGCGAAAGTAGCCCTTCACGCCATACCAGAGATGCGGCCATTCATGGGCTTCATCGCTGCCGTAACCGGGCTCGCCATCGACGACGAAGCTCTGATGCTCCGGCGAAAGCTCCTCAAAAGGAACGTCCATGGGGACTTTGCGTTTGCGGCAGGCTTTCACCAGGTCCGTCTGGCAATCGGCGGAGACGCCGCCTTGCCAGGGTTTCACGGCACCATCATTCAAAGACTTGGAGCGATCGGGGATGGCGAGGTCGTAGTCGATGGAGATGACGCGACCGAAGCCACGGCAGGCAGGGCAAGCGCCGACGGGGTTGTTAAAGCTGAATAAGGCCGGAGAGGGATCACGGTATTCGATATCGCAGGTGGCACAATGCAGATGCTTGGAGTAACGCCCCCATGGCTTGCTCAAATCTTCTATACGATACAATGCCAGCTTCCCTTTCCCGAAATGATACGCCTGCTCACACGCCTCCACAAAACGCGAGCGATTCGCCTTCGCCAGTTTGACGCGATCTTGGATGACGATGAGATGTGAGGGATGCGGTGTAGGCGAAGATTCCTTCAGCAGATCTTCCAAGCGCACGACTTTATCACCCACCACCAGCCGTTGATAGCCCTGCTTCGCGATCAATTTAAGCGACTCCTCCAGCGGCAGCTTCTCAGACAATGCCACATTGAAAGTCACCAGCACTTCCACCTTCTCCACATCCTCTTTCGCACCTCCCACTTCACCCCTCGCCCCTTCCCAGACGTCTTGCGCGGCGTCTTTACGGACAAGTTGATCGCACTGGCGGCAGTGAAGTTGGGCGAGATGCGGCCACAGCACTTTCATGTGGTCGCAGATCTCGGTCATGGTGCCCACCGTCGAGCGGGTGCTCTTCACGGAGTTCCGCTGCTCGATGGCGATGGCGGGTGGGATACCCTCGATGCTGTCCACCTGCGGCTTGTCCATTCGGTCGAAGAACTGGCGCGCGTAAGGGGAAAAGGTTTCGATGTAGCGGCGCTGGCCTTCGGCGAAGAGGGTATCGAACGCGAGCGAGCTCTTGCCCGACCCGCTGAGGCCGGTGATGACGACGAGCTTGCCTGTGGGCAGGTCGAGATCGAAATTTTTGAGGTTGTTATGCCGGACCCCGCGCAAGCGGATGACCGGCTGGGACGTCGCCTTCGACATGGTGGGCGGAATGTAAGGCGTGGCGGGGGCAAGTCAACGGCTGTAAATGAGATTTCTCAACTCATTGAGCATCTATCCAAAGATGAATTCCGTTGTTCCTCAAATAAAAAGTCCAGATATTCAATCACCATGGTCTTTTGTGGACTCACCAGCTCTCCTCCAAACCTCCTTAAGGAATCCAAACTCATTGAACTCCGCACTGAACGACCTCACGGGTTTTTCTGGATTCAAGGCAATCAAAGGGAATGGTGAAGGTGCCGGCATGCTGGCCACAAAAATAAACACGACAAAACCCATCATGACAAACCGGTAACATCTTCTACCTTCCACACGCGCATATGTGGGCTGGACAAGTAAGTCACGAAAGTGATCGCCATCATAGTTCAACGCAAATATGGCGATTGGGTAATGGGTAGATGCCCCAGATTGGCCGCTAACGAGCATTTTTCTGATAAGCTCTTCATGCGGCCCCAAATATACATGCTCAAACAATGGCAGACTACTCACAGAAGCTCTCCATAAAATCGACAAGAAAAATAGTTTAAGAAGATTGTAATCTAACCTTGGGTGTTCCCTGATTCGAACTGATCCCATGACGAACGCAGGCAATGGATCAACAAACAATCGTCTCGAATGCTTCTCAAACTTATTTATCAACGATTCACATCCGCTGCATAATAGACGCTCTCTATGCCCTTTCTGGCCTTTCCTTATCTCCCCACTCTCAACATCTTCAAGTGCGATAAAATGATGCTTATCGTCATAAAGCGTCGAATAAAGGAATTCCGGGATAATATGCGAGCGGCACAAATCAGCTTTCTGCAAACATAACTTGCAAGTCACGCTTAGACCCTAGCCCATCGTTCGGCTCCGAGCAATCTCCGCAAGACGCGAAGTGTTCTATACCCCCCGATATCGCATTGTATTAGGAGCCTTTGCCCCTCTTGGACCTAAACTGTGTCCGCTGCATTACACACCGGCAAGAGTTTAAGCGGCTTAAATGCCGCGCTCCATCAAATAACGCCTTGGTCTGCATCCGTGTTGATCTGTGTTTGCCACCGGTACTACCGGTCTGCGGTTAAGTCCCTTTCCTAAACACCACAATCCGATTCGTATTCGTCCCCTTCGCATTATTATCCACCCCCCAGCAATTCGCAGTCTTGGTGAACTCCTGATCATTGATCATCACCAGCAACGGCTCCAGTCCGGCAGCAAGACCACAGGTAATCACGGCTTCCTCCAGCTTCACCTTGCCGCGATTCACTTCACCCACTTCAAAGGCGATGTGACCACCAACCTTGAGCAACCGGTGAAGCTCGCGGAAGACGCTGGTCATGACTTCCTGCCACACTTCCAGTTTCTTCGGAATGGTGATCTTCACCTTCGAGGAATCAATGCCAAGGAACCAGCAACGCAACCAGTTATCCGTGGCGTAATCCACGACATCAAGAAACGGCGGTGAAGTGACCACGAGGGAGACGCTCCCGGTGGGTAGCTCGTGCGTGGCATCGGCTGGAGCAGTAGTAAAGCGGGCCTTGTCAGTGACACTGGCCAATCGCGCAAAATCCTGCCGCTTCATCTCCTTCAGCAACTGATTGGATTTTTTCAGAATGATCTTCACGACGTCGCGATAAGGCGGCACTTGATTCCGTCGCTCATTGATCTTGCGCTGGGATTTCACGGACACAGCCTGATTCGGTGGCAGGGTGTAAACAGAGAAGAATCCCGGTGAATGGCCCGTGAGGCGGTTTAGCGCGACCATGGCGATCCATTCGTCTATGCTATCGAGCACACCTTTTTCACGACGGGCCATGAGGTATTTTCTGAGGGCGCAGATCTCGCGCAAGGTATCGCGGTGGTAGAAAACCAAGAGGTCTTTGGGTAGGCGTCCGCCAGTTTTCAGATCAATGGTGCTGAGTCTTCCTGAAATTTCTTTGAGGCTAGGCGGCGCAAGGCGGGCACGGGTGAGCACCTGGCTCAAGGGGTTCACGTCATTGCCGAAGGGCACGCGTCCGAGCAAGGCGGCCTCAATTGGCGTAGTCCCCCGCCCCATGAAAGGATCGTAAACCACTTCGCCTGGCAGCGTAAGACGCTCGATGAAAAAGCGCGGAAGCTGGGGCTTGAAGCAGGCGCGATAGGAGATCTCGTGAAGATTGCTGGCCTGCCGTTGTTGCGCGGTCCAGAACTCGTTCACAAAAGTGGGCACAGTGAGCTTCTTCTGACCTGTGACACGCGTGGCCAGACGACGGGTCTTAGTGCCGAACTGGCGGAAGGCGGCGAGTTCCCTGGCAAGCGAGCGGCTCTTCCCAGCAGGCCTGGCAACGACACGAGGTGTCTTGGTTAAGACAAATTCCGATGTATCGGGCCAAAGCACGGCGGGGATTAAACGGCATCTCATGAAACCGGGGAAGCGGATAATGAACTTCAAGGCATCATCGCTCGCAATTCAGCGACGAGGCCGGGAAATATCTCCAGGAAACGCACCACTTCCTCGTCCGTATTCTCCAATCCCAGGGTCAGCAAAATGGCACCTTTGGCAAGCGAGGGGCTTTGGCCGATGGCAGCGAGCACAGGAGAAGTTTTCAGGGCTTTCGTCACGCATGCGGTACCACTGTGAAGAGCGATGCCTTTGAGGTCACAGCGCAGCACGACGGCTTCGCCTTCAAGACCTGCGAGACTGATATGGATGTTCGCCGGGTGACGATGCGGGCCGGGGACAGGACCATTGAAAGTAAGATCGTGCACGGATCTTTCCAAGCCGTTCCACAGCTTCTGCTGCAAGGCATGCACCTGAGCGGCATGTTTGGAGAGAGAGGTTTTTGCCAATGTGCAAGCGACACCAGCACCTACGATGGCAGGAATATTTTCCGAACCGGGACGACGTCCGTCTTCTTGCACGCCGCCGTGGAGTATGTTCTGCAGCGGTGTGCGGCGGTTGCGGTAGAGCATGCCGACACCCTTCGGCCCGTAAAAGCGGGAGGGACTGAGGGCTAGGAGTTGCACGCCGAGAGATTGCACATCGATGGGCAGCCAGCCTGCGTTGAAGTTGGCATCGACGAAAACAGGGATGCCTCGTTCCGTGGCAACGGCGGCGATCTCTTTCACCGGCTGTATGGTGCCGATGTCGTGATTGGAGTGATGGAGGCAAATCAGAATCGTTTCATCGGTGATCGCTTCACGGATGGATTCAGGAGCGATGGAGCCGTCTGCGGCAACACCAACTTTCGTGGCCTTGAATCCTTGAGTTTCCAACCAGGCGATGGAGCCGCTCACGGCGGGATGCTCGGCCGCAGAATAGATGATGTGGTTGCCGAGACGTTTGCCCGCGAGAGCTGCGCCTTTGATCGCAAGGTTCACTGATTCCGTGCCGCCACTGGTGAAAAGGATGGAATCGGGCGTTTCGGCGTTAATGAACTGGGCGACTTGCTCGCGGGATTCATCGAGAGCCTGACGGGCGCGCAATCCCTGCTGATGGAAAGACGAGGTGGAACCGAAGTTTTCAGTGAACCACGGGCGCATAGCATCGAAGACCTCAGGGCGCACGGGTGTGCCCGCTTGGTAATCGAAGAAGATGCATCGCATAGAAATAGGGTAGGTGAAATCCAGCGAGGGGACAAGGTTGATGCCTTGGTGGAAATCGGTCGCAATGGACGCTCTCACCCCTCCCATTTTGAGGGGAAAGAAGAGACATCTGTAGTCGTGATGCTATTTCGTTGCTGGTTTGCCTTCGAAAGCTTCCAAATAATCGCTCAGGCTTCGCATGTTTTCGATAAACACGCTGGTCTCGATACGGCGACTGGATTTCAGGTCTTTGGCTTCTTGGGCAGTTTTGCCATCAGTGACCCAGCGGCCCTGGGTGTCGAGATCTTTGATGGCTTTTTCCACTTTGGGAGCGAGCTTGGATTGTACTTCGGCGCGAGTCTTGTCAGACATCGGTTTGGGGACGCGTTTGGCGGCGGTTTTCTCGCGGCCGTCTTTTTGCAGTTCATCCCATTGAAGGAACGTGCGACGCATGTTGAAGTCACTCTCCCAGCCGTATCCGGTCTGGCGTTCCTTGCTGATGTCTTGCAGGCGATAGTAGATCTTGCCATCGCGATCACCATAGATCGGTTTGTTGCTGGTAAGCTCGTAGTAGCGCGCCCATTTGTTCGGGGCGATCTCGGAGCGCTTATACCAAGCGAGGGCGCGGGGGATTGGCTCGATGTATTTGGCATCGCCAGTTTCCAGATGCAGACGGATCAAGGCGCGGATGGCACCGCCGCTTTCACCACCAGTGATGGCGGGGGGCTCGAAGGCGCGTGCCCAGGCGGGTTCCATGTTGGGATTGTATTGCTGGGCCCAGGCTGGTTGTGGCTCGGGCAATTGGGCAAGCAGGAGGAAATCACCGGCACGTTTCGCGGCAGCGAGATATTTCGGATCACCGAACTGTTTGTGGGCGGTGAGCATGATGTCGATGCAATCGGAGAGAGTGCCGTCATTCAACGTATAGTAGCCTTTGTAGTCTGTCTTGGGATGCTCGCGCGGATAAGCCTTGGGGATGCTGGCTTTTTTTATAGGATACTCAGAAGTACTCTTGGGTTTGCCGTCGTAGCGTTGGGGCCAGGCACCGATGGGATATTGAGCCTCCAACATTTTCTTCAACCCATAATCCAAGGCGGTGCGAATCTCTTTGTCTTCCGCGCTCGTCGAAGTCTTCGTGACAGCCACGTATTCCATCAGGAAACGCAGAGCGTCTTGGGTGTTGTTGTCATCGTAGGTGGAGATGTTCTTGCGCTTGGCAAGCTCTGTTGCTGTTAGCTTGCCAGCATCCGTGCGACGGTAAGCGAGGGGGAATTTGGCGGGATCAAAATCAATGGAGTAGTCCCAACCACCAGATTCGAGCTGGCCTTTGGCCAGAGCAAGAGCACATCCGCGGGCAGCATCGAGGTGTATTTTATCGCCGGAAGCGGCATAGGCTTTCAGGAACGTTTCACCCATAGCAGGCGTCCCTGGTGGCTGTATCCAGATTTGAGTGGCCGTCGCATTCTCTTCGCCAGCGCGAAATTTTAAATCATCCGAATAGCGCCAAAGATAACCACCTTCCGTGGAGATCGATTGCATGAACTTCGTGGATTTGTTCAGGGCAGCTTTCACTTCTGTGGCCGAAGGCGCAGCAAACAGGGAAGTGGTCATGAAACTCACGGCAACGACCAACAGGATGGCGAAGGTTTTCATGTGTCTGGGCAAATTATTGAGAAGGAGTTTAGCAAAGGGTAAGGCTTTGCCAATCGAAGCTTTGATGCGGCAAATGGAGTGCGGCTTTTAAGCCGCTTCAATTACCAACAGCCAATAGGATGTGAACACCATGAGGTATTTGCCTTCTAAAAGCGTTTTGAAAATCTTTCGATTCGCGAATATTGAAGCGGCTTAAAAGCCGCGCTCCAACGCGGTTCGCGCTCGACACTGGTGCTTCTGCCCCCTACACGAAGGGGCGTGGCGGATGCCAGTCTTTCCAGTTGGGTGATCGCGTATGCGGCAGTGCTGTTCATCGGCCTGTCGAAGGCAGGCTTTGGTGGCGGGCTTGGCATGCTCACGACGCCTTTGTGCGTGATGGCCTTTGGCTCGAAAGATGCCGTGGGGATTTTGCTGCCGCTCTTGTGTGCAGGCGATGCTTTCACCCTGTATCATTACTGGGGCAAATGGGAGAAGCGGAACGTGATCTTGCTCCTGCCCGGAGTACTTCTGGGTGTGCTGGTGGGTGTGCAATTGATCGGGCACTTTTCTGCACGTCAGTTCAATATCGTCATCGGCATCCTTGCGATTGTGTTCGTGATTTTCCAACTGACAAAAGAACGCATCTTCGCAGCGGAGAGCACGTTCAAGCCGGATCATAAGATCGCGCTGCCGTTTGGGGTCGGTATCGGCATCACGTCCACGTTTGCGCACGGAGCCGGGCCGGTGGCGGCACTTTATCTCGTGCCACAGAAACTGGCCAAGGAAGTCTTCGTAGCGACGAACATCCTCATCTTCACCTGTGTGAACTGGATCAAGATGCCGTTTTTCATTCTGGACCGCAGCATGATCGATGTGCCGGTCTTGGCGTCGCATGCGTTGATCAACAAGGAGACGCTGATCAAGAGTGCGATTCTATTGCCGATCTTGCCCGTCGGTGTGTGGCTGGGTGTGTGGCTGAACCGCAAGGTGTCGGAGAAGGTGTTCATGCGGCTCGTCTACCTCTTCACGTTCCTCACGGGACTCCATCTGATCTTCAATTTTAAATTCAACGCGTTGTTTGGGCGCTGATTCGTAGCAGCCGAGGTGACGAGGCTCTGACACCTTTTCAGCTCCTTCACATCAGTTAGAGCCTCCTCACGTCGGCTGCTACGAGTTTAGGGACGCTTGCGCTTAGCTTGGAGGCGTGTATCTTCATTTCAGCCACCGAAGGCATCGATGGCGGGTGTTCTCATCCGTAGATGCCATCACGCAGGTGGCATTTTCTATTTCTGCCGTCTGCCTCGTTTGTTAACCGCCCGTTTCCAGTCCGGGTTTGGTGCTGACTGGTGGCAAAAATATGGCGTGGGTATATCTGATCATGGCGGGACTCCTGGAAATCGGCTGGGCGATCGGTCTGAAATACACGGATGGTTTCACGCGGCTGTGGCCGAGCGTAGCGACGATCGTGGGTATGCTATTCAGCTTCGGACTGTTATCTGTCGCATTAAAGACGATTCCCGTGGGGACTGGTTATGCAGTGTGGACGGGCATCGGTGCAGCGGGCACGGCGATCATCGGGATGCTTTTCCTTGGTGAGTCGAAAGAACTGGGGCGGATATTGTGCCTGGGGTTGATCGTCGCGGGAGTGATCGGGCTGAAGATGTTCACGAAACCGGCGTAAGGCCGTTCCTGGAATCTTCTTTCCGCAAGCGCAATCTCAGACCATGAAAGAGTCCGAGCAGTACGACGAAATCTGTGCTGCAAATGATCCAGAAGCGGAGCAGTTGCATGGAGCGGGATGAGCTGGAGATGTGTCCGCGCGCTTGCACATAAATCAGGCTGGCGATGGCCCCGGCAGCGGCGGCTATCGCCAGCAATCTCAGAGTGCGAATGAGGAAAGATTTTCGCCATGCTCGGTCCTGCCAAAGAATGAGTTGATGACTGGCAAGTGTGCGAAGAAAGAACCAAACGACAATGATAGTCCCAAAGATGCCGCTCAGGTATTGCAACACGCGATACAGCGGATAGGAGCGGACAGGCCAGAAGTGTTCATGGAAGATGCTGTAGCGTTCGGGAAACCAGCCAGTGCCATGTGTCAGCGAATCCCAAAAATTATGTGTGGCAGCGCCGATGATGAGGCTGATTACGATGACGATCAGCGAGGAAAACGTGAAGCCACGCGGCTCACTGAATGCCGGGTTGGCTTGCCAATCGTGCGGGCTGAAGTGATCGAGCAAGGCAGGGCGCAAAAACCAGTGATAGAGAGCATAAACACAAAGACCTAGGGGAAGGCACCAGAGGAAAATGCCCGAGAGATTGTGAGTTTCTTTGCGCGACAGATCGAGGAAGAAGAAATACGGCAGATCGGGCGCCATGCTGCCGATCACCAGTGCTGACGCGCTGAAGATGCGACGCCCGTAAACGATGAGCGGCAGCACAGCAGCGGGGTGGGCGTGGGTGACGGGCATGGATTGTTTCGCAACAGCTTGGCGCGACGAGAGGAGCTTAGTGTGTGAGGCGAGATGCGTCAAATAACGGAAGCTGCACGAGGCAGCTTTAGTGACATAAGCGCTGTGGTACACAGACCACGAATTTAGGGGGATGGAGAATTCCGTTGAAGGACGGGAGCAGGTCTGTTTCTGTGTTCGGATAATCTGAATCTTGAGGCAACTTTTGCCGTCCGTTCTTTTGACTTACTTTATGAAGCTGAAGAAAATCTTGTTCCTTTTCGCGGCGACCGCAGCCGTTGTTTTCGGCCCGCAAACTTATGCGGCTGATAAGCCCAAACTAGTCGTCGCCATCCTCGTGGACCAGCTCCGTTATGATTATCTCGAGCGCTTCGACCAGCACTTCACCACGAACGGTTTCCGCACCTTCACCAAGGACGGCGCGTTCATGACGTTCGCGCGGTATCCCTATTACCCCACGAAAACCGCGCCCGGCCATGCCACGTTCCTGAGCGGCTCGGGCCCGGCCGTGCATGGCATCATTGAGAATGACTGGTTCGACAAGAAAACTCGCCGCTCGATGTATTGCGTGGAGGACAAATCCGTGCAAGGCGTGGGGACCAAGACGGCCAAGGGCCAGATGTCGCCGCGCAATTTCATGGGCACGACCTTTTCGGATGAGATGCGGACGCATTACGGCTCCAAGGTCGTAGGTATCTCGATGAAAGATCGCGGTGCCGTCTTGCCCGCCGGCAAGAAACCAGCGGGAGCGTATTGGTTTGAATCCGCCAGCGCCCAGTTCGTCAGCAGCACGTACTACATGAACGAGCTGCCGGCTTGGATGCAGGAATTCAATGCCCGCAAGATCCCCTCCTCCTACATCGGCAAGACGTGGACCCACTTGATCGATTCGAAGCATTACACGATGAAAGATGACGGGATCAGCGAGGGCAAGTTGAGCGGGGAAAAGACCAGCACGTTCCCGCACACCATAAATGAATCGAAGGGTGAAGGCGCGGAGACCATCATGCCCACGCCTTACGGCAATCAATTGCTGCTGGAGCTGGCCAAGGCTGCCATCGAGGGCGAGAAGCTCGGTCAAGGTGCGCAGCCGGATGTGCTCTGCGTGTCGTTCTCATCCATCGACTACTGTGGCCACCTGTTCGGACCCAATTCACAGGAAGTCATGGATATCACGTTGCGCCTGGACCGGCAGTTGAGCGAACTCTTCACCTATCTGGACCAGAAGATCGGCATGAAAAACGTGACGATGGTGTTGACGGCCGATCACGGCGTAGCACCCATCCCCGAGCAGGCCGCGCAAAACGGCTATGACGCCGCCCGCGTGAAGGACACCGAGCTGATGGTGGATCTGCTGGGCAAGCTCGACCAGAAGTTCGGCCCAGGCAAATACTTCCTCACCCCGAAACCGGTGGAGGGCAACCTTTACTTCAACCATGAAGTGTTGAACGAGAAGAAACTTTCACCGACCGAACTCTGCAACTTCATCCGCGAATGGGCGCTGGATACCGGAAAATTCCAAGCCGTTTACAGCCGTGAACAGTTACTGGATGGCCGCACACCGGGCCAGCTCGGCCAGATGGTCTTCAACGGCTACAATGCCGAGCGCAGCGGGGATGTAGTGATGGTCACGAAGCCCTTTCTCCTCATGAGCGGCTATCCCAGCGGCACCAGCCATGGAACACCTTATTCCTACGATACGCATGTGCCCGTCTGCTTCTACGGCAGCGCTTTCAAACCGGGCAGGTATGCGGATGAGTTTTATATCACAGACATCGCTCCGACCTTGGCCGCCGCCTTGCACGTGGAGCAACCGGCTGCTGCTATCGGCAAACCCTTCGTGAAGGCGTTGGCACCTTAATTTATCGATCATCACGCTTGGCAAAGCCCGTTTCCCCCTGGGAACGGGCTTTTTGCATGTGAGTAGATGGTTCAACTTTTTCCGCAACCACTTGCCATGAGGCTTGTTTAAGGAAGAGGTTTCGCCTTACATACGGGCTACCGAACTATTTTGATGATACGTCGTAACAAGGTCTGGTTTGCCCTCTGGGTGATGTTGCTGGCGAATTTATTCGCTGTTGCCCATGCCCTTGCCCAAACGACTTACACAGTCGATGTGAACGGTGCGCAATTCACACCATCTTCTTTGCCTAACTTGTTAGTTGGCGACTCTGTGTTCATCAAGATCAAGGACAACTACCATACCATCTACAAGGATGGGACACTTTTGCTGGGCAGACCACAGTTCTCAGGAGATGAGATTCTGCAGACATTCACATCGGACGGCACTTTCACCTACTCGGATACGCGCTTTGGCTCGACACTTACTGTTACCGTGGTGCAACCCGTTAACGCCGCTCCTTCCGTCAGCGTCACCATCCCCACCAACCATGCCGCCATCGCTGTCACAAACTCCAGCGGTGCTACTAATATTGCCTTGCGCGTCAACGCTGAAGATGGTGACGCGAACGGCAGCATCCGACGTGTGCAGTTCTACTATGGTACGGGCACCAACGTAGCCAGCCTTACCAACCTCATCGGCACCTTCACCAACAGCGTGAACACGAACAACACCGTCTTCAACTTCACATGGAGCAATGCCGTACCGGGCCGTTACCTTCTGCAAGCCCGCGCGTATGATAATCTCGAGGTCTTCGCCAATTCACCGCGCATAAACCTCAGCCTCTACACCCCTTTCACCAACTCGCTCCCCGCCATCACGAATATCTCAGGCGTGGATAACCTCGTCATCCGCTTCAACGCAAACACCGGCCTGGTCTACGTCGTAGAAGTCAGCACCAACCTCACCAACTGGCAACCAGTGACGACCAATGTGGCCACTAATAGTCTTATCGAAGTCCTGGACCCGAATCTCGACCTTACCAACCGGTTCTACCGCCTGCGCCTCGTCCCCTAAGCCGCCGTCATTGAACCTTGGATGCCGGGTTTCACCTCCCCCTCCGTCCCCTTCCCCACCACGATGTGCACCGGCATGTGGGCCAGCTTTTCAAACACCTTCCCCTTGCGCCGGATAGGCCACCATTCATAGAGATAAATCTCCATCGGCCGCCACATCGCCACCCAACCCGCTATCATCAGACTTTCGCGGATAAACGTCAGCGCCGGTCCCGTCTCATATTGGGCAAGCACCTCCACGATCATCAGGCACACGCCAAGAAATAGAAGTCCGATGATGAGACTGATCCGCCCCGTTTTCATCAACCGCTTGAACTCCATCCAGTTCAGCTTTGCCCGATAGGCAAAGTAGTGGTGTATGGAATCCATCGTGTGTTTGGTCGCTTCTGGCATCTCCGGAGCCTTGTCCAGATGGATCACCAGCTCGATCGGTTCCTTGCTCGGAAACTCCTGGGCCCAACTCAGGATGAACTCTTCTGCATCTTGATCCAGATCCTTCTCCTGAAACGGCGAAGGGTCCATCGAGTTGAAAAGCTGGCTCAACTCCTTCAGATGGAGGCGTATTTTGTGATGGTGCACCGGTTTGGACATACCCTAGGGTGCCAGTCTGATATACCTCTCAGCACCCAGACAACATTCGCCTCAAAAGTATTTCTGCACTGGACCAAAGTTGCGGAAAACCGCCCTTCTATTAAAGCAGCAAACCGGACTAATTTGCAACTGCCTGCTCCCGCAAGACTTTGATGACCGCCTCTTCCACGCGATTCAACTGGAACGGCTTGGCGATATGCGGATTGCCCGTGGAGGACAAAAAGTCACGCGTGTCCTCGCTCACCACATCACCCGTCAGGAATACAAAGCGACGGGTCAGGGCAGGCTTGATCTTCACTGCCCGCTTGTAGAATTCCTGACCATCCATGATCGGCATACGGAAGTCGGACAGCACCACATCAAAATCTTCGTGTTCGATCACGTTCAACGCCTGCGGTCCGTTGTGGCACAGTTCGGCCTGATAACCAAGCAAGCCGAGCATCTCGCCCAGCAATTCCGCGATAGCACGTTCGTCGTCCAGGATCAGGATTCGGACATTCTCTGCATTCTTCACGGAAAGCTTCGGTTTCTCTTCCTTCACCGGCTCCACAACCGGCTCCTCCGGCCCCTGACGCAATGGCATCTCCATCACGAAACGCGCGCCGCCTCCCGTCGCTTCCTCGTAATAAATTCTCCCCTGATGATCCGCGAGGATGCTGTGTGCGATGGACAGGCCCAAGCCAGTTCCCGTGCCCACTTCCTTCGTCGTGAAAAATGGCTCAAAGATACGTGCGATGTATTCCGCAGGAACACCCGGACCATTATCCTGCACCGTGAGGATGATGTTCCCGTTCTGCAAACTGCTGCTGATGATCAGACGGCGCGGCATCGGCACTTCCACCAAGGCATGGATCGCATTCGTCACCAGATTCACCATCACCTGCTGCAACTGGTCCGCATCCACCAAAGTGTTCGGCAAATCCGGATCCAGTTCAAAGATCAGATCCACACTCGCCACGCGCAGGTCGAACCGGCGCAACTCCGCCACGCGCTGGATCAGCTCGTTCAGATTCGTCATCCGCTGCTGCGCAGGCTGTTCACGAGCAAACGATAGGAAGTTATTCACCAGCTTGGCGGCGCGATTCGCTTCTGAAGCTACCTTCTCCAAATCCGTGCGCGTCTGGTTGTTGATGTCATGCCGCGCCAGCACCAGTTCCAGATAACCCTTGATGACCGCCAGCGGGTTGTTCAACTCATGCGCCACGCCGGAGATCAATTGACCAAGCGCGGACAACTTTTCCGCCTGTCGGAGCTGTTGTTCCAAACGGGTGCGCTCGGTCAGTTCCCGGATGAAAAATTGGTAAGCAGGGCGGCCATCGAATTTGATCACCGCACCATCCACTTCCGCCGGAGAACTGCTGCCATCGCGGCGGGTAATCTTTACCTGGCGCGCTTGACGCAATGCCGAAAACCATTCGGGACCATTACCCGGCTTGGGCTTGCCATCCGCCAGATCAAGAAACGTGGACAACGGTTGCGGCACACTGTCCATCCGTGCCACCCCCAACAACCGCCGCGCCGTCTGGTTCAGTTCCAGCACCCGCATATCTTCCGTGCCTGCTATAACAATGCCTTCACTCGCCTGGTCGAACAGGCTGCGATACCGCTCTTCCGTCGAGGCGATGCGCGATTGCAGCACTTCCGTTTCGCTCTTGTGCGCCCGCATCTGTTGCAATGCCAGCTCGTTACGCGTCCGCGCCTCTTCCAGCACCAGCACGATCATGCTTACTGCGATGAACAACTGGATCACTGCCGAGATGAAATATCCCGCCGTGATCAGATATTCGGAAGCCTGCAGGAACGGATACGCCGCCATGTAGACCGCCCAGATGAAAAAACCTACACTTAACAGGCCGGACCCGATGTAGGGTTGCCGTAATCGGAACTGCAGGAAACAGAACGCCGTGATCAGGCTCGTCAAACTGATCAGGCCGAAAATGGGCAACTGCGCCTGTAACGAATCATCCAAGTAGAAGGACGTGACAAAACTCCACACCAGCAGGAACCCCATAAAGAGCGCCACCTCGACCTGCCTCACCGTCTGGTTTAGGAAGCGCGCACTCCCCCATAAGAGAAAGACCGCAGAGATGCATATGCACCAATGCTTGAACATCACCAGCATCGGTCGATCCGGCGCATTTTGAAGACTCAGGCTGAGCGTCAGCCAGATGGCGTAAAACATCCACGCCACCGTCCACGTCGTGAAATAGCGCCGCTTGGTATACCTGTTCAGATAGTAAAAGAGCCCCACCAGCACCCACACGCTCAAGAGCGAGATGATGATGGCGGGCTTCAGATACTCCCGCGAAAAATACAGGTCTATGCCAATGTCATTCACATTATTCGTTCAGCCACCCCTGCGGCAGCGCGGCATGACAGATTCCCCACAATCTTTAACTTACCGGTGCTCTAGGACTTACACACCGGCACGGGGTCTCCGCCAGCAAATTTTTCCATGTTCCCGTTACAATCTTGCTTTCCACTTGTCATTTTTCAGCTACGGCTTTTGTACCGTAGTTCGCCCCTCGCAATATCCTCCGGACTTCAGTAGCCAGATGCGGCAAAGCCACCGTCTTGCTCATATAACCATCAGCCTTCAGCCTCATCGCTTCCCTCATCAATTCATTATCGTATCCCATGCCCGTAAGGATGAGCACTGGAAGCCCGGGTCGAATTTGTTTCAGCATCTCCAGCACCTCCAAGCCGTCGGCCTCGGCCAGCGCCAAATCCAGAATGACCAGATCACAGACATCACCGTCCAATTTTTCAACCAGCCCGATGGCGTCAGTGAGTATCGACACCTCGAAATTCTGTGTCTCCAGATACGCCTTCAATGTTTCCCCGATGACATATTCGTCATCCACCACTATAATTTTATTTTTCACGCGTGTTTACCCTAGTTTTGGCGATTCAACCAATCCCGGCCGTTTCACTAACTAGCAACCGCCGGGCCATTCTCAGGCAATTTTCCGGGAATGTGTATCACCATAGCGACATTTTGTGACACTTTCACTCGCGAGTGACCCCAAAGCCCCACCGGAATAACCCCGGTATCTTCGCTACACTTCGCACCAAAATTTTACGTGTCAAAGGATGGAACACTCCCTCCTGCAACCACCCTGCCCAGCGCAAACGCCCGCCATATCTGCGGACATAGCTCTGGTGTACAAGTGCTTGTGTAGCTCCCCAATCCCGCTCCGCCATACTATAACCTAAAATCGCTTCCGACGCCAATCGACCCGATTCCACCGCCAGTGACATCCCGTTACCGGTAACGGGAGGAATCATCGCGCTAGAATCCCCCACACTCAAAACACCTATGTCATCATTTTGGAAAGATTTTATCGGCAATCCAGCCACAAAACTTAACGACTCTTTATCAAAAGTGACATTTTTTAACTTTTTCGTTAACGTATAATTTTTACCACCTAGAAGCAAACCTTCCCACCGAGTTTTCAACTCTCCTATCGGCTCCTTGGTCCGGAACAAACCACAGATATTGGTCCGGTCATTCTCCACCTGACACATCCCCACATAGGCATCGGCGCGCAAATGCATCTCCAAATCCGCCTCTAACGTCACCCCCGTTGCATGCGCCTTGATCCCGATCCAACGCCACCCTTCCGCCTCAGTCTGTACCTGCCTTCCCGTAGCTCGTACCACCCCCTGTCCATAGTCACCCGTATATCGACTCCCTGTAAGCAGATGCCCGCCCATCTTCACAAACATTTCCGCCAAAATCCCATCCAGCCGGTAACGTGAAATACAGAGCGCCGGCTTTGGCAGAGACATCACCTCCGTCACAGTATCCTCAGCATACCATTTCACCGTCTTCGCCTCCCTCGCTCCCTCCCTCATCGCCGCATCACCAATCCCCCAACCCCTCAGAATCTCCAACCCCTCACCGCTCAGAAACTCCCCGCACACCCGATGCCGAGGGTATTGCCCCGCTTCATATATTGTCACCGGCACACCCTCCTTCCGTAACGCGATACCCAGCGTCAATCCCGCCAACCCACCGCCGATGATGGTAATGGGTTTCATGTTCTGTCACGAGCGGACTTCGAAGGATGACAACCGATAACCCAACTCACTTACCCAAGCCATATACGCGGCAAATGTTATCTCCCTCTCCCCAATGGGCAGGCCGAGCTTCGGCGAGAGGGCCGGGGTGATGGGGAAAGCGACTCGCCAAAGCAAAAGCAGCGCTCGCTCCACCCAAATCATTTCGATTCCCATTCTACATCTCATGGCAAACTTTATACTTCAGAAGATATTTTGCGCGCTCCGAAACAATGACTGAACAAACCTTTCGCCTGCTCTTTCTTCACCCAAGTGAACCCCTTCAGCCAAAGCTGTGAAAGTTCTTCCCCCACAAAACCCGCCTTCACACTCACCGGCGCATCATGCCGCGTCACATGATTGCAGCCGATCAAGCCCAGCAATTGCGAATTCAATAGCGCAAACTTCGAACGCCTCGGCTCGCATGCGATGAACGCTTCCGTCTTCGCTGCAATCAGCGATAACATCCTACGCAACTGCTCATCCTCGAAATGATGCAGAAACAGATTCGTCGTGATGAGATCACAGCGTGGTGTCTGTATGGCGCCTAACCACTCGAAAACATCCGCTGTCACCACCTCCACCTGCTTCGCACGCTCGCGTAGCCTCGCCAGCGTCTCCACGCTCACCACAGGTTGACGATCCAGCAACACCACTCGCTCGGGCCGCCAACCTGTGCGCTCCAGCAATTGAATCAGTAAAGTCCCATCCCCCGTCGCCAGCTCCACCAACGTTTTCGGCGGCGATAACTTCAACTCCCGTGCCATGCCGTTCAAAAGTCCCGCATTGCCCATCAACGCATTCAATCGACGTAAATCCCCCCGCGAATGCACCGCCTCCGGCGCACTCGCTGGCAATTCATCCAGCAACTCCGGCCTAAGTTTTCTCCCTGCTAAGCTCATATGTATCAATCCTCGTCCCAAACTGGACTTTGAGGCTTTCAATCACCGCCGTAACAAAGAACCTCACCCAATCCATCTTCCTCATTCGTCATTGCTCATTCCTTCGTCATTCGGGCTTGGAAATTGGTCATTCCGTATCCACCTCGCCCTTCACCCCTCAACCTTTACAAGCGCTCCATGACAACTAAACCCCGCACCAAATGAACTCAACCACCACCACCCACCATGCTCATTTCCACTCAACGCCCGCTGCATCACGAAATAAAGCGAGGCACTGCTGATGTTCCCGTAATCATGGAGAACCGAGGCACTCCATTTCAAATCCTCTTCCCGCAACACTAACCGCTCCTGCAACGCGCGTAAGATGTCGCGTCCGCCCGGATGCAATATCCACGCCGCGATCTGTTCCTTAGAAATCTTATTCCGCGCCAGCACCGTCGTCAGCACTTCCTCCACAAACTTCGCCGCGATGCCCGGCACCTGACGCGCCAGAATATTTCGCAACAATCCGTGACGTTGCTCAAAGCGTAGGTAATCCCGGTCCGCTGCACTCAGCACCGTATCCGCATCCAGCCATTCCACACACCGTTGATGCGCTGGTGCCTCGGCTGAAACCACTGCTGCCCCTGCCCCATCCCCAAAAAGGCAATTACTGATCAGCACACCCGGATCATCATCCACATACAGCGCCGCACTGCACACCTCCACACAGATCGAAAGCACCTGTTTCGCGCGACCTGATGCCAGTAACGTCTCGCATGTCCGTAAATTCGGAATCGCCGCGCCACAACCCTGCCCCACCAAATCCAACGCCAATACATTTGCGCGCAATCCTAACCGTTCAGAAACATAACTCGTCAGCCCTGGACACAGATAACCCGTGCACGTACTGATCACTACCGCATCGATCTCCTCCACCGTCACCCGCGCATCCTCCGAAGCTTTCAATGCCGCCTCTGTGCACAACGCCGGAGCCGCCGTGGCAAAGCGTTGATGCAACACATCCGGCGTTATCTCAAACGCACTGCTTAACGGAGAAACTGAAAAATGACGCGTCGCAATTCCGTTCGAACCCGAAAGCACCTTCCGCAAAATCGCCCGTGAACGATCCGGCAGCCGCGCAAAAGGCTCCGCCGATTGAAAAGCCTGCCAGCACTCTTCTTGAGTGTAGCGATGCGCAGGAACCGCCGTGCCCAGTCCGGCAATGAACATAGGCAGGAGCTTAATCTATCTTCACTCTGATAGCCAATACGATGAATGACGAATGCCCAAATCCGAATGACCAAGGAATGCCTAATGTCGAATGCTCAATATATTCATATATGCGCTATTTGTCCGCCATTAGTCATTGCTCATTCCTTCGTCATTCGGATTTCGTCATTGGTCATTTAGCAAATCACCCAATAAAACTGGACACTTAGCATGTTCCCCCCGACATTCCCCTCACCGTATGCGTACGTGCGTCATCTTCAACCCGGTGGCGAAAGGCGAGAAGGCCAAACGCCTCCGCCGTCACCTGGATGAAATCGGTTCGCAATGCGCCTTGAAGCTCACTTGGGCCGCAGGCACAGCCAAAATCCTCGCGGCTGAAGCCGTTTGTGACGGTTTTGAAACAATCGTCGCCGCTGGTGGAGATGGCACGGTGAATGAAGTCCTCAACGGCATCGCCAGCGTTCCCGAAGGATTGAAACGCTCCCGCCTCGCTGTGATCCCTTTAGGCACCGTCAACGTCTTCGCCAAAGAATACCGCATCCCCACAAACGTCACCAAAGCCTGGGCCATCATTCAGCGCGGCCATGAGCGCAACATCGATCTCCCTTGGGTGGAACATGGCGCACCGGATAAACGCGAGCGCCGCTGCTTCGCGCAGCTCGCCGGGGCTGGACTCGATGCCCGCGCCATCCAGCTCGTGAACTGGCAGATGAAGAAACTCGTGGGCCCCATCGCCTACGTGGTCGCCGGCTTTCAAGCCCTTGCCGAGAAGCCGCATCAGATCATCGCGAAGAATTGTGTGAACAGTGCGTCAGGCCGCCTCGTGCTCATCGGCAACGGCAAATACTACGGCGGCACCTTTCCCGTGTTCCCCGACGCCTCGCCCGATGACGGCCTCATCGATGTCTCCGTCTTTCCGAAAGTGGATATCCCCATGCTCGCCCGCCTTGGTAGTGTGCAACTCACCGGCGCCCATATCCAGAAAGCCGGTGTGCAATGCTTCCGCACCGACCGCCTCGAACTCAGCGCCTCAAGTGAAACCCCGCTCGAACTCGAAGGCGACACCATCGGCTCCCTCCCCGCCACCATCACCGTCCAGCCACGTGCCTTGCGCATCGTCGTTCCTTAACGGAGCGCGACTCTCCGAGTCGCAGCAATACCCATAAGCAAAAGCGGATACCAAGCACTCTGTCTTTGGACCGCGGCTGTACTCTGCGCCAGCAGAATCAGCCGCAGCAGATGAAATACATTGTGGTTATCAATTACGAAGAAAACCGCTCTCAACTATTTCCCCTCATCCCTTAACAGTTCTCCCACCCATTTCGTGCACAACCACATCGGTACATACCCGATCACCCCAAACGAACAATCAATCAATCGCCAATAAAACGGTATCCCACGCACCTCCCCAAACACCAACGCCCAAGGAATCACCAGCACACACGCGATCTTCCCGAACTCAAAGAGCCACACATTCCGCACCGGATCACGCCATGCCCCGATGAACGCGATGGCGATCACCACATGCGCGAACGCCAGCCAGTCAAACCCATACGCCAGAAACGGATGCTTCGCATTCATCTCCGCCAACCCTTGCGCCACCCGATAAATCCAATGCCCCAAACCCGCTTCTGGTGCGGGTCCGTTCAGATCCACATTCAACCAACCCGCCATCAGCTTCAACTCCGTCTCCAGCGGAATCGCCGTCAACCCGCTGAACACGAGCCCCACGATCATCACCGCCACACAGATGCGGATACGTTGTAATGTTGTCATAAATTCAATTCGTAGCAGCCGACGTGAGGAGGCTCTAGCTCGTTCGGCGATCATTTATAATACTAGCACTGACAGAATATTCATTTCCTTCCTCTCGCTACTATGACCTCCGCAATCATTTCAAATGGTTTAAGTAACAGATACACCGCATCAGCCATGAACTTGGATCTGACACCGTTTGCTACCAGCGGGCCAAATCGATTATAGATGCGCCGAAAGCCATGGTGAGTTCTGGGCGAGCTTTTCTGCCACAATGCTTCGAACTGCCAGAAGATCAGCAACTGTCGGTTTACCACACGCATGCTGCCTCGTCTTTCAATGCTGGAGAAGGGGCCCACCAGGCTTTCATGCCCTCTCGAAGCCGCTGTGACTATGAAACAACCCTCGGGTGCAGCATTGGATAAACCCTGATAGGTCGCTTTGCTCCAAATAATACCCCACATCCATAACGGGACAGAACTCAACAAAGTAAGAAGGTGATATCTAAGAGGAAGACCAGCGGACCATCTGGCTTCCAGAGCCAACTTCGCATACCAAACCGAAACGTAACAGGGCACAAGCCACACCCAGCTTCGAAAGCCTGCCACTAAAAACTCCACCACTACACATACGCTGCTGACCACAGCACCCATGAACAATCCCAACACCACCCATGCTGGAATCGGTTCCTCCGGCTTGCATCTGTTATACTTCACAAAGGCCGCACATGCCCATAACACCAGTGGTGTTAACGCCAGCTTTCCCGCATGAAAACAGTCCAACCAACCAAACCGACACGCCCCTTTCCACTCAGGCACAAGAAAATAACTGGCCATGAAGACCAGGAAAGGAAGCACCACCCCGGCAAGGCACAGAATCACGGGCCTGAAGGCTCGTTCTGCTTCCTTGCTTTGAAGTGCAGCCAACAACCACACAATCCCCAACAATGCACTGATCCAAGGCAAGACGGCGAGAGCCAGAAATGCACCCATCGCACAGAAATTGATGATTTCACCCATATCACTTTTCTGTAGTCGGGAGCGCCTTTACCGATACGAATCGCCACTAGTCCTGCTGCTCTTCTCTCGTGGCAGAGGAACATCCTTCAGCAACACCTGATTATCCTCCCTCCACTTCGCCGCCTGCCAGCGGGACCAATTGCTCGTGCGCCAATCATCCGTCCCATGCGTCCATCGCCCAACCAGTCGCTCCATCACCCGTTGTTTCTCCGTTGCATCCAACTTATCCAAGCACCTCACCATCACCGGCACTGCATCCGCGCTTAAGAGCAGCAGATAATCAAGATCCCAATTTTTCCCCGCCTCTTTACGGCTCAACTGATGCTCGGCGATACGGGCATCAGGATTGTAGATGTTCAACGCAAAGACCATCACGAATGCCGCCATCACAATGCCCGGTGCAAAGTAAGGGCGTTTATCGCGCAATACCGTCAGCGCCAGCCAAAGCGCCGCGAACCCCAGCCAGCACAAGACCGCCGCCGCATACAGCCTTTGCTCCGTCAGTCCGTATGCCTCGAGATACATCGCAAGTCGTTTGAAAGCCGAAGCCATCACCACCCCTAGCTGAATCAACAAGCACACCGCCAATCTGCGGAATCGGGTTTTGCTTTCACTCCCCTTCCATAACCAATCGCAGACCAGCAACAAAGGCAGCACGAGCGCAGACACTGCGATCAATTCAAAGAAGCCATTCCGAAAATATTCCGCGTAAGAAAGATTCGCCGTGCGTTGCACCAGCGCGTTCCCGCCAAAGAGGTATTGCACCTGAAAGATGATGAAGACGAGGAAGAGCCCGTTCAGTGCCGTCAGCAGCACGCCCACTTCGATACCCCCCAGCAACTCCGGCGAAACTGGCTCATCCGAACTGTCCTTCACTTCACGCGGCCACAACCAGTAAAAAATACCCGCGCCCAACCAAGTGAAGACCGCGATAAAAAACGCATGTGCGACAATGTCATTGATATTGAAATCAAACAGGGAACGGACGAAATCGCGGAAGATCGTATCCGCCGAAGCGAACAAAGCAGCGAACACTATAAAAATCGGGACGGTGATGATTAGTCCCACAAAGTACCGCAAACCCTTTGTCCAGAAACCCGTCTCACCCAAGCGACCTGCCAGCGAACTCTTCATCAGCCAGCTGCCGATCACCTGAAACGCACCAATCAACGGCAGAACGATTCCGCCCGCCATCCGCACCCCTGTCAGGATAACGCCCCCCAAGTTCACCCGTCCTTTTCCTGCCAGCCAAAACGCGAGCCCCGCTGTGCCCAGCATGGACATCAAGTTCAGAAACTGCAGTCCTTCCGCATCTCGCCAGCCAAAGAGCACGCTGAACACAAGCGAAACACCAAACCAGAAACCTTGCGCTCGGCTCATGCATCTGCGTTCTTGGCCGAACAACAACAGCACTGACACCCCTATGAACAGAATCCAGGCGGAGATGTTCAATCCGAATGGTGTCACGCGCAGCAGGGAATCGCCCACCACGCCCACACTCAGCATGCCGAGCAGCCACCAGTGCAATCCTTGCGGCGCTCTTCCCTTTCCATCCTCCATGGCCTTCGCCGATGAAGCATCAGCGAGAGAGTGCAATGTTTCGGGTATCGATTTCATATGTTTCCTTCAGTTTGCCGATGAACTATCGGCGCTCATTCTGGGTGTGGGACGTGGCAGGCACCGGCCAGGACGACAGGCCGGAAAGCAGGACATAACAAAGGGTCAAAAAGACAAAGAAGACGCCGGTGAAACGCAGCGTGTAACGAAAACTCTCCATGGAGCCGAACATCATCCGCACGTCTGCGATCAAAACGTGTGGCTCCGTGAGCACCGACCAACTGTTCCACCGCTCGATGCGCCCGAGATAGATGCCGAACCCGCATAACGCCAGCACACCGAACACGAACAGCCAGCCTTGCATCCATCCACGCCGTTCCGCCACCACATCGTGGATCAACCGCAGTGAAACAAATCCCAGCGCCACACCCGTGAACGCAAACGCAGCGAACAAGGCCGCATCAAACCACGTCGGCACCGGCGTGTGATGCCGCAGATGAATGAGATCTGTGACGATGTAGGACGCATTCGGCAAGAACAACAACCACATCACTCCTACGATCAATGTCCTTGGACACCATCCCCACCAACGAAATGACTGGCGGGTGACAATCGCAAAGACGAGCGGCAACCACGCCAGAAAAAGATTCCAGATGAGGTAGCCAAAATGAAACTGCTTCGTCACAAATACCCGTCCACTCCACAACACTCCGCATAAGAACGTCGCTGTGATGAGTGCTAAACCGATGCGCCACATCGCTGACACCGGCATGAATGCGTTTCGATTCGAATCGCCGGTATACACACCGGCACGAGAGTGCAATGTCTCCATAGAGATTATCCTCCTACCTGTTATCTATATCCGCTGCTTGTTAAACAGCGACGGTCTTTACGGTGTCACCATCTGGCACTTCCAGAGGCTTGCTCCAGACCGCACAGCTCAAGATCGCGGCCGCAACCTCATCAAAAATCAATCCGCTATCCCACCAGAACTGCGACGCCGATACTCCACATGCTCGCAGCACTTTTCCGTGGCCTAAAATCACCACGGCACACGTCGCCCGGAAAATGACGCGCCATACGATACGGATCAGTCCACGCCGCAACAAAGACGATTGCGCGAACTCGCGTTGCAGATAATCGATGTGAAATGCCAGATGCCCCTCTTCATCACTCAAGATACGGCTGAATACTGATCGCAATGTCGGGTCTTGCGTGCCATCTCGCAATGCGCGGAAATACCGTTTAGCGATCATCTCGGCGACCAACAGAATGAGCAACTCATGCTTCAGCCCCAGCAAACGCCGCAATTGGATGAACACGTCGTTGCTCCAATGCTGCTGCATCAACGGCACCTGGAGATTTTGCAGAATCTTCCCCATCCAGCGTGAATGCCTCTGCTCCTCGGCAATGAACAGCGCCACATTCCCCGCGTACATGGCATCCCCCGTCTTCAGCGCAGACTGCTTGATATGATGCCCCTCCCCGCTCTCTCCCAGTTGAAAATGCCGCAACGATTCGATCAGCGGCTGCCGCAGATGCGGCTCGATTTGTATCTCACGATCCCACAGCATCTCTTCCGAACGATCACGGTTCCATTCAAAGTAACGTCGCCAGTTCATGTGTTTTCTCCTCCCTTGGTATTGGTGTGTTTGGTTGAAATTGAGCAGCAATCTCCTTCAGCCGCGCTTCCACGGCATCAATGATTGAATCCGGCGTAGAAGTGCCTGCCGTGAGGCCGACGACTTCTGCATACGTGAACCACTCGGCCTTCAAATCTGCCGGCGATTGCACGTGATGCACATAGGGGCATTGACGCCAGCAGGTGTTCACGAGTTCCTTCGTGTTGTTGCTGTTCGCACCACCGATGACGATGACCACATCACTCTGCTGCGCGAGTTCTTCTGCGGCTTGCTGACGTTGCTTCGTGGGCTGGCAAACTGTATCGACAAACTTCACCTCGCTGTGTGGGAAACGCTCTTTCAATTGCGCGACCAGTTCACGCACGCGAGCAATCGGCTGGGTGGTTTGTGAAACGACACCAAACCTTTCATGCGGGGATAGCGCCTCGATGTCCTGCTCAGTCAGCACGACATCACAGGCATCCAAATCACCCGTCAAACCGCGCACCTCCACATGATTGCGCTGGCCGATGATGATCGGGTGATAACCCGCACGCACGAGCTTTAACACGGAGTTATGCGCGTGGTGAACCAAAGGGCATGTGGCCTCGAACACTTCCAATCCCTGATCGCGAATATGGGCGAGGTGGCGCTGAGACGTGCCATGGGCGGTGATGAGTACACTCGGCGTGGTCACATCATTGACCTGTTCAGCCATTCTCACGCCGTGTTGTTTGAGATCGTTGAGGACGGTTTCGTTGTGGACGAGTTGACCCAAGATGGTCACGGGTTGCTGGGCGGCGTGGGCTTTCGCAAGGGCAATGGCATCACGAACGCCGAAGCACATGCCGAGATGTTCTGCGCGGAGAATTTTCATAGGAGTTCCTGTAAGTTCAGATGATTTAAGTGTTTCGTTCGCGGACGCCCTGCGCCCGTAGCGGCAAAAGAAATAGCTCCGCAGCCCAGCCATTTGGGACAATGGCGGGCATTGCGGGCTACGACCTTTTCCCACCTCCCAGATGCGCCTGCTTTCGCTCTTTGTATAGGTGGGCAAAATACTACTTTGTATCGCAAAGTTACTGTGCAGCAGCGACTTGATGAAGATACGAGTTTCATAACGGGTTATCGGGTCAACCTTTGGTCTGTTTTACGATCCGCTCGAGCAAATCGATGTAATCTTGGAATGCTTTGCGTCCCGCTGGCGTAAGCGAGCAGGTCGTTAGCGGACGTTTTTCGTGAACGCTCTTCGTCACGGCGATGTATCCAGCCTGTTGCAGCGTACGGATGTGCGTCGTGATGTTGCCATCCGTCATATTGAGCGCATTGCGCAGTTCCGTGAACGACAGCTCGTCCCGCGCCGCGAGCAGGGACATGATCGCCATGCGTCCCTTCTCGTGGATGACACGGTCCAGCTGTAAAAAAGGTTCTGGATTCACGGTGCATTTCCACGTTTTTCCGTAAAGTGCAGGTATATCCCATAGGCCAGGTGGACGCCGCCGAATACGGCTCCCATTACCAGATGGTTTTCCTGCACGGAAAGTTTGAGCCACTGCGGCCAGAGCACGAATAACATCACCACTGCCAGCAGCAGATAAAGCCACCCGAAGAGTTTGATGCCACGTGGCATGAAAAAACCCGCCGCGCACAAGGCACACCCATAAAATAGCATCCAAATGACAATTAGCCACGGAATGACTTCCGCAGAGGTAGCCCAGCGTAGCACGATAGCGAGTGTCAGCATCGCAGCCGACGCAAATCCAGGAATCGAAGCCAACGTGATCCGGCGCGTGGGAGCAGACCAGAATGCCTCCTTATCATTCACTGCCTGTTTCCGCACCAAGATCAAAGCCCCCGCATTGATGATCACTGCCGCTGACACCCAATGCGCGATGAACATCGCGGCTTGGTCTATTTTGGCAAACCATCCGACCGCCGCCGCCACCAATCCCAACGCCCCCGCCAGAATGGTCATCGGCGCCAGCGCCCGGCGATACATGACCGAGCGCTCCATGAGCGTTCGTATCACTTGCAGGTTCTCGCTGGCCCAATCGGAGTTCATACTGATACTTTGTAATACAAAGTCTATATGTCAAGTGTTCAAAAAATTTGTGAACAATTTCGCATTGCACCCTGAGCAGCCCTGAACCAAGTTTGGGTTGTGGCACGTTCTGTATTAGGTCGCGGGCTTAAACCCTTGATGGAAGAAGCACAGGTGGTCACCGGCATTCCCAATTTGTCGGCTGATCAGAAAGCGGGTTCGCGCACTGAAGCAGTAACGGTGACGTCAGCGACTATGAGCCAATCAGCGCCCAGAACAACCGAGACTCGCTCTACCGCTGCTGGCACTACCGAAGCTAAAGGCCCTTCAATCTACCGTAAACGTGCACAATCGCTGCCGGTCGGCAATGGTTTTGGCGCCATGCCTCGCTGGCCGTTTTGGGTGGCAGACGGCGTTTTGCTGGTCGGCGCTCTAGCCGTCTGGCTGCTCGCCCCTCGCCCTATGTCTCTCGGCTCAATCATTTTGGCGGCTGTTCTGATTCTCGTGGGTGCCGTCTTAGCCTTGGTGCCGTGGCTGGGTATTCCCACAAACAAAACTCCTGCTACCAAACCTGCTCCTGATTCTTCTAGTGCTGAACAGGCACCGCCTTTGCAACGGTTGCCGTTCAAATTGCAGTAATTCCTCCCTCCACCGCTTAATTGATTAATTTTAAGTTAAAACACGAATATTCGTGTTTTAACTTAAATTTCACTCCAGCCAAACACCCTCGAATCACTCAACTAAAAAATCATAATTAACTTATAGTTAACAACTTAAGACTTAAAATTAAAAACAAACTTACTTGGCACGCTTCGAGCAATAGGTGTCTCAGCAGATTGAAACGAAATCGAAACTGAACTGAAAACCTGAACACACACTGACCTATGGCCAAAGTACTTTACATCGAAGCCTCGCCCCGCAAGGAACGTTCCGCCTCCATCGAGGTGGCTCAGAACTTCCTGAACGCTTACCGCGCGGCAAACCCACAAGATACAGTGGAAACACTTGACCTCTGGGCCACGGAGTTGCCGCGGTTCGATCAATCCACCATCGATGCCAAGTATGCCATCATGCATGGACAGCCGCACACGGCGGAGCAGAAGGCGGCTTGGGAAGCGGTGGAACGAATCGCGGCGCAGTTCAAGTCGGCGGACAAATATGTGATCTCGCTCCCGATGTGGAATTTCGGCGTGCCATATATCCTGAAACACTACATCGACGTGCTGCTGCAACCCGGCCTCACGTTCAGCTTCACGCCGAGTGAAGGCTACAAAGGCCTGGTGACAGGCAAGCCCGCGCTCGTGATCTACGCCCAAGGCGGCCAATACCCGAAAGGCACGCCGTGGGAGAACTACGATCTCCAGAGCAAATATCTGGAACTCGTGCTCGGCTTCATCGGCTTCACGGATGTGAAGTCCGTGTATGTGAACGGCACGCTCAACGGTGCGGACGGCAAAGAAAAAGCCGTGACCGCAGGAACTACCGAAGCCGTGGCTTTGGCCCACCAGTTCTGACACTCAACCAGAACACATAACTAAGAACTGATTTATGAAAGCCCTGAAACTCTTTTTCCAAACGCGTGAAGACTTCGCTCCCGTGATCATGCGTGTCGGCCTCGCGGTCGTAATGTTTCCGCACGGTGCGCAGAAGGTGCTCGGCTGGTTCGGTGGTTACGGATTTGAAGGGACGATGAAGTTCTTCACCGAGAACATGAACATCCCTGCGCCGGTCGCTGTGTTGGCCATACTCGCGGAGTTCCTTGGGCCGATCGGACTGGTGCTAGGACTCGGCTCGCGCCTCGCGGCATTCGGCATCGGTGCGACCATCACCGTCGCCGCGCTCATGGCGCACACGGCCAATGGCTTCTTCATGAACTGGAGCGGCAAGCAGGCCGGTGAAGGTTACGAGTATCACATCCTGATGGCCGTGCTCGCACTCGCCGTCGTGATCCAAGGCGCAGGCAAGTGGTCGCTGGACGCGCTGGTGGCGAAGAAACTGGAATCAAAGAATTGAACCAAAAAACAGATTTGTTGCGAAACCTGAAATAAAGAGAAAGCTAAACGTATGATCGTGAAACGCCCATCCAATGAACGTGGACATGCCAACTTCGGCTGGTTGGATTCTTATCACACGTTCTCCTTTGCGAACTATTATGATCCTCAGCACATGAGCTTCCGCTCGTTGCGCGTGATCAATGAGGATCGCGTGGCCGGTGGCGGCGGATTCGATACGCATCCGCACCGCGATATGGAGATCGTCACTTACGTGTTAAGCGGCGCACTCCAACATCGCGACAGCCTCGGTAACAGCGAGGTCATCAAGGCCGGTGATGTGCAGCGCATGACCGCCGGTGCGGGCATCCAACACAGCGAATTCAATTACTCGCCCATCGAGCCCGTGCATCTGCTGCAGATCTGGCTGCTGCCGGAGAAAAAGGGCCTGCGCCCTGGCTACGAACAGAAGTCCATCCTCGGCGTGCAACCGGGCACCTGGTCCACCGTCGCGGCGAAAGAACCGGGCGAAGGCACCTTGAAGATCCATCAAGATGTCACGCTCAGCGCGGGCAAGCTCACGCCGGATAAGAGCCTGAGCTACACGCTCGCCACCGGTCGCCATGCGTGGGTGCAAGTGGTGGAAGGCCCCGTCACGCTGAACGGTGTGACGCTGGAATCCGGCGATGGCGCCGCCGTGAGCGATGAGCAACAGCTCTCGTTCAGCACGTCGGATAAAGGGCACCTGTTGCTCTTTGATCTGGCTTAATCACTACAAAAATCAAAGCGGCTTACTCATTAGTAAGCCGCTTTTTCTGCTGTCCGATAATCTAAGTGGTGACAAGCAATACGATTCCACCATAATCAACAGGGTAATGGCGAAATATTTTTGCCGCACATGCCAAAAGCCGCTTGATCGTCATCCAAAGATCGAGCTTGACGGTTATGTTTTCTGCTACAGATGCGCCAAACAAACAGTCGGGAATATCGATGCTCGTAAAAAGATTGAGCTTGAGCCAAAACTAAGGGCTTACGAAGCCAAACGTGCATGTTACGATGAGTGGCATAAGAATTTTGAGGCAGCAAAACCAGACAAAGAATCTCAAAACATAGTGGTCTTGTGCGTCACGATAGGCACTCTTTTTTTCTTTTCTGATAATTGCAAGAAAGACAGTGATTATCTAGCAGCGTTATTTCTAGGCTTCGTCATCGGCCAAATCGCCAAGCTATACTATATCAAATGGAAGAAAGACGAATGGGTTCGCCAAAACCCACAACCTGCATACCCAGAGTACCCTGCAAGTGATTTTGCTAGTGAGCGGATAAAACTCATTGGTGGCGGCACGAAAGGCAAACAAATCACTGGCGCATACCGCACTCAAATACTAGAACGCGACGGCTACCAATGTCAGTGCTGCGGCAAAGTCTTTCCCGCAGAAGAACTAGAAGTCCACCATGTCAAAGCTCGTTCGAAACGCGGGAAAAATTTCTCAACCAACCTAGTGACACTATGCTTTGATTGTCATTTAGACGAAGACTGGTTTGAGCATTCTCATTACATGCGAAGATGGTTTCGATAATCAAACCTAGAGACCACTACTTCTTACGTTCGGACATGATACGCATCCCCATCTTCTCCAATTCCCCGAATTTGAAAGGGGTATGATTCCCCTCAACGGCTTCCAATAAAAACTCTCTCAATTCAGGGCTGTCTTGCTCCCAGCCGTTCTGTTGCTGGCCGCATTCAGACTCAGTTTTGTGCTTTTTGTGCCTTTTTGCGGCCATACCTCATCAGCTCGGCAGCTTAAACTTCGGTGATTGGCTCATGAACTGGATGGGGTTCTGATACGCCACTTTGTCCACGACATCCATCGTGTGACCGCGCTTCTTCATCTCCAGCATGGTGCGCGGGACGGCAAGAGGGACGCTGATGCCCCAATCGCACGCGCTATTCATCCAGATGCGGTCTGTGCCGTAAACCTCGAGCATATCGATGGCGCGGGCGGGCGTGCATTTGCTCTCCGGGTAGAGCGTCATGCCAGCCCACATGCCGGAATCTTTCACGAGCTTGATTGTGTGTTCTTCCACATGATCGATGATGACGCGCTCGGGCTTGATGCGTTTGTCACTCTTCAACACATCGAGGATGAGCTTCGTGCCCTTGAGCTTGTCTTCCAAGTGCGGCGTGTGGACGAGGATGAGCTGGTCATACTTCGCCGCCACTTCCACGTGCATCTCCAGCACTTTCAGTTCATTGCGTGAATTCTTGTTCAACCCGATCTCGCCAATACCCAGCACACCCGGCTTATCGATGAACTGCGGGATGAGGTCGATGACATCCTTCGCCAACCCGACATCTTCCGATTCCTTGGGGTTGATGCAGAGCCAGCAGAAGTGGGCGAGGCCGAACTTTGCAGCACGTTTCGGCTCATGCTCGGTGAGCTGGCAGAAGTAATCGTAAAAACCATCCGCGGATTTGCGATCATACCCCGCCCAGAAAGCTGGCTCGCAAACCGCTTCGCAACCGGCGGTGACCATCGCCTGATAATCATCCGTCGTGCGGCTGACCATGTGGCCGTGTGGTTCGATGTAACGCATGAATAAAGTGGGCAGGTAAATTGTTACAAATGATCAGCTCTTCACGTTGCCTGCGAATGCCCCTATGGCACCTTTCACCGAAGCCTTTTCAAGCGGCTCGATTGAAGGATCGCTCAAGGAAAGCAACACGTTTTTGGCCCGTTCAGCATTACCACTATCGAGTTCTTTCAAAGCCTGTCGAAAAGCCGCCAAACGAAAATCAGCTTCACCTTCCGCTCGGTCCACGCGGTCAAGGAAGGCGGCGATGTCGATGAGCTTCGCGCGCGCGTCCATGAAATAGAGGTCCAACACCTGTTGTCGGTTCAATGGCATAACGATAGGGAGCAATATACGCCCAGCCGGAAAAGGGACAAAGGGAAAATCTCAAATCCAAAGCTCCAAGCACCAGTGAAGCACCAAGACTCAAGCTCCAAGTGAACGCGGGCTGCTGATAGAAGTTTGGAATTCCCCTGGAGCTTGGTGTTTGTGATTTGGAGCTTTTACACCCTTGTTTCCCGAACAAACCCTCCTTACCGTTCGTCTGACAATCCATGCGGTCTTTTCGCTTAACGGTTTTGGCCAGTTTGCTGGCTTGGTTCGCGGCTTCGGTGCCTGCTCAGGCGCAAAAGTCGGGCGAGGTCAGCTTCTCGCGCGACATCGCGCCGATCCTAGTGGCCAAGTGCCAGACGTGTCACGGCGCGGAGAAAGCCAAGGGCAAGTATCGACTGCATAACTTTGAATGGCTGGTGAAGCCCGGTTCTAGCGGAGAAGCGGCCATCACGCCCGGCGATCCCAAGAAGAGCACGTTCTATAGTCTGTTAGTGGAGAAAGATCCGGACAGCCGCATGCCGCAGAAGGATGACCCCCTGCCCGCTGCCCAGATCGCCCTCGTGGAACGCTGGATCAAGAATGGCGCGAAGTTCGATGGAGCCGATCCAAAGCTGGACCTCGTGAGCCTCATGCCACGCAAGCAGCATCCCGCTCCGCCTGAGATTTATCCGCAGCCTTTGCCAGTGACCGCGCTCGCCTTCAGCACGAATGGGCAGCAGCTCATCACCAGCGGTTACCACGAGATCATCGTGTGGGACATCGCCACGCTGAAGCCAGTGAAGCGCATCCGCAATGTGGCGGCAGAAGTTTCGGCACTTTCGCTTTCACCTGATGGCACTTTGCTCGCGGCGGCCACCGGTCAATCCGGTAAGTTAGGCGAAGTGCTATTGATCCCGCTCGATAAGCCGGAGCCGAAGGTATTGGTCACCTTGCCGGATGTAGTGCTGGACGTGAAGTTTAGCCCGGACGGCAAGCTCCTTGCCTCTGGCGGTTCAGACAATGCCATCCGCATCTTCGATGTCGCCACCGGCAAAGAGGTGCGGAAGATCGAGCAGCATGCGAATTGGGTGATGGCCATCGCGTGGAGCCCGGATGGTAAGGGCCTTGCCTCCGCTAGTCGTGATAAGACGACGCGCGCATACGATGCCACTACAGGCGAGATGCACTCCGCCTACATGAGCCATGAAGAACCTGTGTTCGGTGTGACTTTTGCAGATGGCACCAACCACATCGCCTCCGTAGGACGCGATCGCAAGTTGCATTTATGGAAAGCTGAGGACGGCAAGGTGGTGAAAGATTCGCGCCCACTCGGCGGGTTCGGTGGCGAGATCTGGCGCTTGCTCGGAAGCGGCACCAATCTCATCACAGCAGATAAGAGCAAAGAAATCCGCGTCTACATCGCGCAACCGTTCAAATGGGATCGCACGTTCAATGGGCACAATGACTGGGTCCAAGCCCTCGCGCTCAGCCCGGATGGTAAGACCCTCGCCAGTGGCGGCCATGATGGCGAAGTGATCTTGTGGAACTTCGAGGATAAGAAAATCCTGCAACGCTTCATCGCGTCACCGGGCTGCAAGCCGGGCGTGGCTAAGGTGAAGTGACCGAATCAGCGGGTCCGGTATTCTTTCGATATCTCGCGCTCTATTTCCCCCAAGATGGATGTATCGAGGAACTTGTAACGAATAAATACTTTCCCTTTCGTTACTCCATCGGGCAAATACTCTATGAAGTAGTTTGTGGAGTAGCAGTCCAACGAGCCAAGGTGGACATCAAAATCACCTGCGACCTCCAACGGGAGAGACCCCGCTGTCATCATTGCATTTCCATCAATTTTCCCCACCAGTCTGATAGTGATAGCTTGAATATTAGAAGCACCCGGTGTGGCGTGTAACATGATCGTCTGCGGCTTGGTGACATCCGTCACGCTATAATTCTTTGGAGCAATCAGAGCCCAGATAAACAGCATCATCAAAGCAACAGTGATAAACGCTATAACCCATCGCTTCCGACAGCTTTTGGAACCAAGCTGTGTTTCATTTGCACATTGAATCATCAGCACCTTAAAATAGCTTCTCTATTCCACGGCCCAAAAAACCATATTGCAGATGAACAAGGCGGATATCTGCTCCAGATGCTCGCCCTTGAGAATCGTAATAAATGTTGATGTTCCAGACATAATTGCCGGACATCGTCCTGCTGGCTGCGTCAAATCCTTTCATATCTCTCCAATCGTGAAGTGAATCAGGAATAGTCGCCTCAATCTGCACACGGGACATACCTGCATAAAGCTGTCGCCAATCAGAGGGCAAGTCCGGTTGTCTTGATCGAAGCGCGGTTCCCGTGATGATGGCGAGAAGCATCAGCCCAATGAAAACAGCCGTTACTCGAACACTCCATTTACGCAATCGGTAATAGGGATTGGTTTCCATTGACTGTAGAGTAATATAACTCCAATCAGCTGCCATCCAGCAAACTAGTGTGCATCGACATCCAGCAACTTAAGCACCCAACTTCGTAAGAAAAACTACCTGCTCGATCATCTTATCTTTCACCAGCGTCTCCTTCTTACCATCCGGCGAGATTTGGAAAATGGAGGAGCCATTCGTATAAACCACAGTTCCGTCCGGGCTGAGATCGAAGGACAGCACATGATCCGCCAGCACTTCGGGTTTGTGGCCATACTTGATGCGGATGAGTTCCCATGAAGCCGGCACCAGATCGTCGCCTTCCTTGTTCCCATCAGCCTTCTGGGAATCAATGTAATTTCCCCAGACCACCATGTAAGAGCGCGGCACTTCTTTCTGGCGCGCACCACCAGGAGTTGTCGTGGTCAGTTTCTTCCCGGCGAAGAACTGGCTGAACACGTTGAAAAACTGGAAGACGGCGTAGATCATCCGTGCGGGAAATAGCACGACATCCTTTGCCAGTTGCAGAGGCTTCACTTCCGGCCCCGTGCGGTAAGGGCGGCGGATGCAATAAAGTGTTTGTTTTGCATCCATCTGCGGCGTGAGGTAGTCCGTATCCTGATGCTGCACGAGCGTGGTCATATCACCCGTTTCCAGATCGAGCAATTCCACGCAGAACGGTCCCACGCCAGCCATGTGCCCCTCGCGATCACGCCCGATACCTGCAGATTGGAAAACAATGCGACTGGATGAACCGCCTACCCAGCGCGGAGCTGTATCCAAAGAATCGCCCTCCGTCACCTGACGCAAACCACCTTCTGTGGACATGATGCCAACATCAGCCGTGCCCAGCTTGTTCTCCAGGCTGCACGCGATGCGACCATCCGCACCTACATCGAGGAAACGGATGCGTTGATCATGTTTGTTCCAAAGACGTTTTTCCTCCTCACCGTGGTTCTCCACTTTCAAGATGCCGCAAAGGGATTCGCTCTGGAGCGAGTAGAGAAATTGTCCCGGCTCCTGTCCGCGGCAGATGCTGGTGATGTTCAACGGCACGGAATTGATATCCCTCGCATTTCCACCCCAAAGCGCCTCGCCATACAGGAAGGACGTGCTCTGCGCATTCATCTTCCACGCGTGACGTTCGCGCCCCTTCAAGACGCCTTCCTTGATCTTCTCGCCGTAGCGGCTCTCCACTGTGCGCGGCTCTCCGTCACTTTGCTTGAGACGCAAGCGCCCATCCGAGATATATGCAATCGTGCTCGTCATTTGATTTCCTTCGACGCCTCGATCTTGCTGGGTTGAACTGGTCGTGAGCATACGCAAAGGACTGGCAGAATCAATTTCGGAAATGGCTCTAGCAGTCAAACCTGCCAGTTTTGAATGGACGGCCCCGCTCCATCGTCCATAAATACGTCATCAATCAGCCATGGATATGAAACTCCCGATGCTCGCACTCGTCTTGGTCACCCTTGTCGGTTGCCAAAGCTATCCGATGGGCCTCTCAAAAGTTGAATGGGAAGCACTGCCGCCGGAACAACAGGCAGAATACCGACGTCAGCAAAGTTTGATCGATGAAGAGCGGCGACGCGAACAGGCGATCATCAATGAGCAGCGGCGTAAAGAACAGGCAGCACTCGCAGAGAAGCAACGCTTGGAAGCCGCCGAACGCTCCCGTGTAGAAGAGATGCGGCTGGCAGCTCTTTATGCACACGCACGCTATGGCGATATCGTCACCGTGACAATCGAAGGGGGCTTGGTGAATTTCAGCAAGCATCGCGCGTATGAGCCGGTGCGTTTTGAGATTCTGCGCGGTCAGCGGAAGGATATCGAATTCGTCCAACTTGGCAGTCCCAGCACCAAGATTCTAGTGCCAGTGCGCTTAAGCGAAGACGGGCAGACTTTTTATTTCGATGAAGGTGCGCGTGATCGCCTTGTGTTCATCAATGCAGATAACGTGTGGCAGATCGGCAAGCGTTACGAAGGTTTGGCCATTCACGATACTTCAAGCCGGTCTCTCGCCAGTGCTATCAATATACATTTGCAGTATAAGAGTTTCGGCAACCGTCCGCAGCCACAGCCCACTACGCCACCACCCCAGCGTCCGGTGCCAGGCAAGCCGCTGCAGAGGCAATAGGAGCGCGGCATTCATGCCCGCCTAAATATTCAGATATCATCAGGCATAGGATGCTCTGCATGTTGACATCCATGTATAAGTTCTTCCCTGTGGTAAACATCCTACCATCTTTGCTTATGAGAATTTAAGCGGCATGAATGCCGTGCTCCTGCACAGCAGGCTGGCGTCTATCTCATAACCCGCTAACGTATGCGCCCTCATGGCGAGTGCGCTGCCCATTTATGACATCGAGCACGAGCTGATCGCGCGATTGCAGGATCAGCGGCGCATCATTTTATCCGCACCCACTGGCTCCGGCAAATCCACACAGGTGACCCAGATGCTCTTGCGCCATGATCTGCTGAAGGACGGGCAGGCAGTCGTTTTGCAGCCACGTCGGCTAGCAACACGATTGCTCGCAGCACGAGTAGCAGAGGAACTGGATGTTCCGCTGGGCCGCGAGGTGGGTTATCAAATCCGTTTTGAGAATCAGACGAGTGCGGCCACCCGCATCCGCTTTGTCACGGAAGGTATTTTGCTGCGGCAGATGATCGCTGATCCGCAGCTCAAGGGCATCTCGGTCATTCTCTTCGATGAATTTCATGAGCGGCATCTGTATGGGGATATCACGCTCGCACGCGCGCTGGATCTACAGGAGACGACGCGGCCTGATCTGCGGGTGGTGGTGATGTCTGCTACACTGAATGTGGAATTGCTCGGAAAGTATTTGAGCCAATGGCGGCAGAATGCGCCGACTGGGCCGACCTTCAGCGCTCTGACTTCCGAGGGGCGCACGTATCCGGTGGATATCCGCTATACGGACAAGCCGAGCTATACGAATCGTCAGCCGATCTGGGAGCAGGCGGCAGAGGTGTTCGCGGATTTCGCCGGGCGCGGTGGTGAAGGTGATGCGCTCATCTTCATGCCGGGTGGGTTCGAGATTTCACAGACGATCGAGGCCTTACGACGATTGCCGGAAGCGCGTGGTCGGGTGCTCTTGCCTTTGCACGGAGAATTGCCGCCACGTGAACAGGACGCCGCGGTAGCGAAGCATCGACAGCCGAAGGTGGTGGTGGCGACCAATGTGGCGGAGACGTCACTCACGATCGATGGCATCCGGTTGGTGATTGATAGCGGGCTGGCACGTATCCCGAAGTATGATCCGCATCGGGGCATCAACACGCTGCTCATCGAGCGCATCAGTCGCGCGGCGGCGGATCAACGGGCTGGTCGCGCGGGCCGCACAGCACCGGGTGAATGTGTCCGCCTGTGGACGGAGGACGAACACAAGCATCGTGCGCCGCAAGAATTGCCGGAAATCAAACGGCTCGATCTGGCCGAAGTCATTTTGACTTTGAAAGCAGCGGGTGTGGATGACCTACGCGCCTTCCGTTGGCTGGAGCCGCCAGATAATGCGGCATTGGAGCACGCGGAGGAATTGTTACTGGACCTTGGCGCCTTGGAAGCAGTGGAAGGAAACATACTCACGCGCATCACGAGCTTAGGGCGGCGCATGCTCGCTTTCCCGATGCATCCGCGTTATGCGCGATTGCTCTTGGCGGCTGATGACTTCGGTTGCGTGCCGGAAGCGGCTTTGATTGCGGCCCTCACGCAAGGACGTGATCTGTTGTTGCGCAATCCAGAGCAAGCGGTGGCGGAAGCGCGTGAGGATTTATTGGGTAATAATCCGGCGAGTGATTTCTTCCTGCTGATGCGGGCGTGGAAGCAGGCTTCGCAACAGGATTTCAGGCCGGAGATCTGTCGCAAGTATGGGCTGCACATGGCCACGGGGCGGCAAGTGGGTCCACTGCGCGATAACTTCCTGCGCATCGCCGAACGCGAAGGTTTGAACACGCAGACGAAGGCGGCGACTGATGAAGTGTTGCAGAAGTGTTTGCTCGTTGCTTTCTCGGATCGCGTAGGGCGTCGTCTCGATACCAGTTCACGGCGGTGCGAATTGGTCCATGGTCGACGGGGTGAACTGGCGCGAGAGAGTTTGGTGCAAGGCAGTCCGCTCATCGTGGCGGCCGAAGTTAGTGAAGTGGGCAGCCAAGGTGGAAACATCAGCACAATTCTTTCGCAGATCACGGCGGTGAATCCGGCGTGGTTACGCGAGCTTTTCCCGCAGGATATCACCGGCAAACTACACGTTTACTTTGATAACAATTCCAAGCGTGTCGCAGCGGAAGAGCAGTTGCAATTCCGTGGGCTCGCCTTGGAGAAACGGCGCGTAGAACCTCCGCCAGCGGATGAAGCGGCGCGGCTTTTGGCAGCGGATGTGATGGCGGGGCGGGTGCAGTTCGATGAGTGGGATGAAAGCGTGGATCAGTGGATTTTGCGGTTGAAGCGATTGAGCGAATGGTGTCCGGAATTTGAATTGCCGGTCATCACAGAGGCAGACAGGAAAGATCTCATCGAGCAACTTTGCTACGGTTGTTTCGGTTACAAAGATGTCCGGGCGGTAGCAGTCAAAGGCGAGGTGAAGGGCTGGCTCAGCCATTTACAGAACAGCATGTTGGAGAAGCATGCGCCGGAACGGTTGGAATTCGCGAACGGTCGCAAGCCGAAGGTGACTTACGTGGCGGATGGGCCGCCGTATATCGAGGCGCGTATCCAAGATCTGTATGATGTGGGGCAGACGCCGAAGATCGCAATGGGGCGCGTGACACTCTCATGCCACATCCTCACGCCGGGACGGAAACCGATCCAAGTCACGCAGGATTTGCCAAATTTCTGGAAGGAGCATTATCCACGGATCAAGTCAGAGTTGCAGCGGCGGTATCCGCGTCATGAGTGGAGATGAACCCATCGGTAGGCAGGGGCGCCTGCCTCACTATTATTACTATTCCCTGTTTTCGAAAAGCATTCTGGAGTAAGCTGTTTCCATAATGGATATCACGACGGTTTTGAATGATGAAGCCCTGCGTCAGCGGGAGTTTCCGGTGACGAAGGACAAGGCGTTTCTCGCTCATGCAGCGGTGTGTCCGCTGCCTCAGCGCGTGGCGACGGCCATGCAGGAATACACGGCGAACTGCACCAAGGGCGATCAGGAGATGGCGCAACCGGAAGGATTGATGACGAAGACGCGCGAGGCAGCAGCGACATTGCTTCATGCCAAGCCGGAGGAGATCGCGCTGGTAGGACCGACTTCATTAGGCTTAAGCCTCATCGCGAATGGGTTGAATTTTCGCAAGCACGACAATGTGGTCGTTTATTTCGATGATTATCCTTCGAATGTTTATCCGTGGATGACGCTGGCGGATCGTGGCGTGGAGGTTCGTTTCTTGAACATCCGTGAATTGGGCCGCCTGCGCGTGACGGATATCATGGGGCAGATCGATGAGCAGACGCGCATGGTAGCGATCGCTTCGTGCCATTTCATCACGGGCTGGCGGGTGGAATTGGAGACGCTGGGCAAACAGCTTCGCGCCAAGAATATTCTTTTCTGCGTGGATGGCATCCAGACGCTGGGGGCATTTCCAACCACTGTTGAATACATCGATTTCCTCGCGGCGGATGCACATAAGTGGCTGCTCGGCCCCTGCTCCGCCGGCATTCTCTACGTGCGGAGGGAATTGCAGGATCGTGTGATGCCGACGATCTACGGTTGGCATAATGTGAAGAACCCGAATTTCGTGGCACAGGAACAGATCGCGTTCCGTAATGATGCGCGACGTTATGAAGCGGGCACGAATAACCTGGTGGGCATCGCCGGTTTGCACGCGGCGCTGCAACTAATCAATGAAACAGGCGTGGAGAACATCGGGCACGAGTTATTGCGCAAGCGTGCGTATCTGGTGCCGAAGTTGCAGGAGAAGGGTTTCACCGTGATGTATGCGGACGCGGCTCCGCAGAACTCCAGCGGCATCGTCACGTTCCAAAAAGCTGGAACCGACCTAACGGCACTGCATCAAAAGCTGATGGAGAGCGGCGTGCAGACGTCACTGCGTGTGGATCGTAAGGGGCAGCAGTATCTGCGGGTTTCGCCGCATTTTTATAATACGGATGAGGAATTGGAGCGATTGGTGAAGCTGTTGGGTTGAGCACTCAATCAAATTAGCACTTCAGACTGATTGAGCATTGCTGCGACTCGGCGAGTCGCGCTCCTAGAACAGCACTGTGCGTCGTTTGGGCATCTCAGCGCCGTCTACGACTTTGCAGCGGACCACATTCAGGGCACGGCCGGTCTTTTCTTGAAAACGCGCGCGCATGGTTTTCATGAATTCATCTGTGTGTGACCAGGAGACAAGGTTCACAGTCATGGTGCCCCAATGGCCACCCGTTGCACGTGCGCCCATGCAGGTAGGAATGTCTCGCGCGAGTTCCATGAGCAGATTCTGATCGGGCGTGGTGGTTTGGTAGAAATCACGCGCGCTCTCATGGCTCTGATTGAGATAGAAGCCAAGCTGGCCCAGGTCATCCTCACGTAAGGCACGATCGGTAAAGGCCACGCGCGTGTTCTCACCCACCACATGATAGGCGCAGGCATGTTCACGCTCAGTGAGCAGCGCTTTGTTTCGTGAGAGGTAACGCGGCTCGATGGAACGAAGTGACTTCGCGTGCAGTTTCTTGGCAGCGGATTCGCATGACTCGCGCAGTTCCTTCACATCGCCGCGTTTAGCATCGGATGGACCCGCATCACAAAGGATAACGCAGAATTCGCCGATCAACGGCAATGCCTCGGTGGTCGCGTGCAGGAGATCGACCTGCATGGCGTGAAATTCGCGGCCTTGCAGAGCAGTCAACGCACCGATCAGCACATCATCCGCTTCTGGTGCAAATGTAGCAACGGCAGCCTGGCACATGCGTGCAGCGTAAAGGCGTTCTTTGGCAGCGAGCGGCGGGAGTTCACCGGCGCGATCGCGTTGCGGTGGGCGTGCACTGCCGCCTTCTGTCAAACGATAGGGATAGAGCGCACGAACCATCAACGCAGTGGAAACCGCGAGTCCCGCATTCACACCGAGGTCGAGTCCCGGAGGAAACGCAGCATGAAAAGCCGCTGTGAAACCGCCGAAGTGGACGTTGCGTTTCCGCAGTTGGGCCAGCACGCCTTTTAACGGATTAGCCCAAGGCGTATCAGGATTAGGAGCGAAATCGCTGATCCAAAATTTCTCACGCTTCTCTGGACAAGCGGAGGAAACAACCTCTACACGGCCGTCCGTACGAGGAGATGCGGCGATCGAGCAATACTGGTCCACCGCAAGGGAAAGGACCATGCCGCGATTGAAGACATCTCCGTTACCCAGCAGTTCTACATGGCCAGGGACATTGATGACTCGCGGCGGAGTGTATCCGAAAGCGCGCTTGAAGACCGTTTTGACATCGAACGGGCGGCGCATGGCGACACCGTTATTTGACGAGCTTGTCGAGCCGGGCGGCGAGCTCGAAATCTTTCGCCGTCAATCCGCCGCTGGAATGCGTGGTGAGACGAAGACTGACCTTGTCCCACTGGATTTCGATATCCGGATGGTGATCGGCAGCGTCAGCCACCTTGGCCACGGCATTCACGAACTTGATGGACGCTTTGAAATCCTTGTTCGCGAAAGTCCTGCGGATGGCGGGACCATCCCGTTGCCAAGAAGGAACCTTCACCAGCGCTTCTTTGATCTGGTCAGCCGTGAGTTTTGCCATGGCGAAAAATTGACACAAACCTGCTGGGAGGTCACTTAAGAAAACGCCTGATCAGGGAGCAGGCCGTTCCAGCATGATAAATCCGCTGTTCGTATTTGCGTAAGGCAGGAACAATTCCGTCACGGGGAATTTTCCCGTGATGTTCGTCAGCACGGTGGGGGTGAACGCCGTGCCGGTAAACTTCCTGGCGGTGTAGGTCGTGCCGGCCGCACCTTCCCAGCTCAGGCGCAGCAAGTTCGCGTTCCACGGAGAAACATTGATGGCAAAAGCCTCATCATTCACGGTAGGATCAGTTCCGCGAACCTGTTCACGGGCGTTCTGCCAGCCATCGCCATCCGTGTCATCCTTGGCCCTTTGAGCCAGGTTGCCGAAGTGCGTCATCTCCCAGCCATCATCCAGGCCATCAGCATCACTGTCAGTGATGGGAATGCCGTTGATGATGAGTTCCGCATAGGTCAGCAGGCCTGTGTCTTCACTGATTTCATCCGTGATCTGAAGCGTCCAATTCCCCTTGGATGGCTCATAAAAGTTCTGCACTGTCCGATATGTCCACTCCACCGGCCCGATACTGGAAGAATTGTTCACCGCCTGCAAAACACTGATGGTGCCAGAAGGGGATGTGAGCGTGATGCGCAAATCAGACCGGCGCAACCGCACAGTTTGGTTCAGGTCATCCATCATGAGTTTGATGGCCACATGTTCGCAGACCAATTGATCAGGCACAGTGAAGGTCAGCGTTCCCTGCTCAACCTGCAACAAAGCCGTCGCTGACGGATTGTTGAAAAGATAGTTAGTCAAAGCCAAACCTGGCTCACGATTGATATAAACTGCCGGTATCGGCGAAGTAAACTCCACATCTGCGTAAACTTGTTCCACCACATTTGAATCACTGAAAATAACGGCGAATTTCGCACCAGCCGCAGCAGCACGGTTTATTTTACTATTAAAGGTCAACGCCGGATTAGCAGAATCGCGGCCAGGACCACGTTGAATCAATGCGATTTTTCCCTGAACATCCTCAGTGACAACATTAGTTGCGTAACCGACATAAACTATCGGCAAGGCTGTCATCGGTTTATCCACCCGGGGACCATCATCAGTGGGATATGCTTGTATAGAGGCAATCTCAACCGGCACATTTGGCCCCAGTATATTCAGCCGCGTAGCCGTCTCAGGAATGGCCACTCCACCGATGTAGGGAGGACGCGTCACGGTGGTGCGTGGCGGCTGGTTTGACCATGATTGGGCAAGTTTCACCGCCACACCCGCATCCACAATGCCAAAGCCTACATTATCGCTCGTGGTGAAGCCTGCGCCATTCGTCTGAATGGCGGGGTCAGCGAAGTTGATGTGCCGCGCAGACTGCACCAGGATGTGCTGAACATCGCGAACTTTAAGCTCTGGATTGGCGGAAAGCATCAACGCCACGATGCCGCTCACTTGCGGAGTGGCGGCAGAAGTTCCGGAAAAACCGGCACTGCCGAAGGCATAATTGTTCTGATCGGCAGTGAATGAAAACTGGTTATACCCTTTGGTCCCGGTGAGATCGGTAGTCATCAGCTTCAGGTCCGTATCTCCACCGGGAGCACTCACCAGAATGCTCGCTCCACGGCTGCCATAGCTGGCTGCCCGCCCATCAAGACGGACCGCTCCCACGGCGATCGCATCCGGCGAGGAAGCGTAGGCATCATCGTTCACGTTGCCATTTGAAAGGCGATGATTTCCCGCCGCACGCACCATCACCACACCCTTGCCATCACGCCCGGCGGTGGTCGCATCACTAAGGGCCAGGGCTTCAACAAATGACGGTTCAATCAGCAAGTTGGCCAACCCGCCCCAGCTATGATTCTGGACATACACCTGATCGGGGACGTAGTTGAACATCGCCGCTAGCTGGCCATCGTCCGCGATGGCACCGCTGCCATTGAAGATGACCCAACTCGCGAGCTTTGCCAAAGGTGCGGCACCTGCCACACCGAGGCTGTTATCCGTATCCGCTGAGATCAAACCGGCGACCGCTGTGCCATGAAAATTTAAGTTCAGATTCATGGGATCGCCGTTATTCGTATCCACATGAAAGTTCCGGTGTGGTGCCCCGGAGGTGCGCCCGGCCAGATCGGGATGTGCCGTCTCCACGCCTTCATCCACCACAGATATCGTTACCCCGGCACCTTTGGCCAGTGGCCAGGCAGCACGGATGTTGATATCCGCTCCACCGGAGTCGCCTTCAGCATCGCGATTCTCCAGATGCCATTGATTCGGCATGAAGGTATCGTTCGAGCGGGCGGCGTAAGGGCCATGCAAGGCCATCGGACGACGGAAGACGGGTGCTGCTACCTCCACCTCCGGCAGAGTGGCCAGACGGGCGGCTTCACGGGCAGCGGTCCAGGCATCCGCAGCTTCCAGCACTAAAGTGCGATCATCTATCTGGCGAACCCGTACCAAGGAGCTCTTCGTCAGGACTTCGTTGATCTTCCCAGCCTGACGGACGCGCAGGACCACACCCTTGGTCACTTCAATGCGATAGGCGGGATTATCCTCCGGATACACTTCCAAAGTAGCCGCGGCCGGCCCTTGCAGTCCCATCGGTGTGGCGTCGCTCACATAACGGGTCTCGCGAGGCTCGCGGAATTGCCAGTTCTCCGCTGCTTGGGCAACGGTCAGCAAACTGCTGGTGAACAGCAACGTGACGAGGCGGTTTATCGGCCTCCAACCTTTACGACTTTTCATTTACGCTAGTTACAACGCCCCATTTTGTGTGCGCAAAAATTTGGGCAGGCAGGACCGTAACCTGTCCCCACGCATTCTGCCAGCGGTATTTCAGAGCGGTTAATCCCCGCATAAGCGGACCTTTTACCCCGCAAAAAAAATTACCACCTCTGTTTGTCCGACAAATAAAGCTGATACGGGAACCAGTCGGCATATGCATGCTTCAGCGGGAAGCCGTCCGGCAGCTCCCCCTTTATCACCGTGTTCAAGCCAAACTCCGACCAAGGTTCCGCCTGTTTACCCGACATCTCCGTCAACAACTTGCGATCCAGGGAGATAGACGTGAGATACAGCGCGTTCAGGGGCTTAGCTTGATTGATCGCCGTGAACTCTTCAGTGAAATCCCGCGGAATCAGCAAACCCGTCCGCTGCCCATACCAAGCCACGGCCGCCGGCATGTCGCTCACCATCCATTCATCCTGCTTCAACCATGCCGACGCCTGCTGGATCACCGGCGGATGAAACGGCGGGTACACCCATGCGCTGTAACGCGGCGTGAGCAGATTCAACAGCAGCGGCAGACTAAAGATGAAGATGAACCCGCCCGTGATGACACCGCGGCCGGGATCGAAGACCGGCTTCAACTGGTCCGCCAGCACATTGAACATCCCCGCGCCAAACATCACGATGAGCGGCACAAGCACCATCAGCAAATTCTCTCCATTCACCTCCGGAGAAACACTGCTCGCATTCGTACGAGCCAAGGCCTGCACTGCAATCAATGTGACCACACTCAAAACCACCCATAACCGCAGTTTCACCAAGGCCGGCCGCGTGAAAGGCAGCAACAAACTTGCAAGGAAGAACGCGCTCAACCAGGTGCCGCCCAAGCGTGGCAGATCGGTCACGATCACCTTCTCCACGTTACCAGTCAGTTTTTCCCAGTGTGCTTCCACACCGTACTTGCCCAAGTCAGCCGCCACACTCACGTCGTCCGGTTTCAAGGCGCGTTCCAGCTCGTCTCCCGGAAAAAATGATGAAGACGCATACACCGCATAGCTCGCCGTGCCAAAAGGCTTGCCGCAGACAGCCATATTTCGCTGCACCCAAGGTGCCAGCACACCGGCGAACCCGATCAACAACGCGATCATCAACACCGCCCGCCTCTGCTCAAACGCATGGAACACATACACCATCGCGGGTAATATCAGAAGCACCAGACCATACAGTGTCAACCCCGCCAGCCCCAGCACGGCACCGCCGAGGAGCAGCAGGAAAAATGTTTTCCACAACGGCCATTGGCCTTCCCGTGTTCCCAGTTCCGCCTTCGTGATAAACCACACCGCGATCAATACCAGCAACGCCGCCAGCATGTTCGGCAAACCCGATTGTGAAAACTTCCACAAGAGATCCGTAGCGCCCAGCACCAAGACAGAAAACCACGCAACCTGCTCATCGAACAATCTTTTCGCCACACGAAAGAGCACGAGTAACAGCACCAATAACAATATCTGGTTCAGATACGCGATCTGTTGGTCCGGCTGGAAACGATTGAACTCCCCATCCTGGCTGATCTCGTAATTCCATCGCCCCACCTTCATCCACTGCGCGAGCAGCCACGGATACGCCGGGGCATTGGCCAGATCGGGTTGTGGCAGTGTGACCGCGAGCTTCTCGCTTTTCTGATGCTCTTGCAGCACGAAGAGATCGAGCGGTCGCACTACATCCGTCACGAAGCCTTTGCCCTGCGCGATATTCCGTGCGAGCTGCGCCTGCTCCATGCCCTCTTGCGTGCCGAGATTTTGGAACTCACGCACATTGTAGAGCAGCATCATCGCCACGAACGCCAGCACACCCAGCACCGCCTTGAGCACCTTCGCGCCACCACCTTCTTCCATGCTATGAATCCAGTTTTGTAATTTTACGACCATGAGTAAGTCCTGATGTTAAAATTTAAATACCTCACCCAGTTTTTTGCATTCATATCTCGCGTTATCGAGGCTCAGAATCATAGCCACGGGTTTTAACCCGTGGTATACCGCCTTGCTCTTCCTTCTCCCCTCGGAGGGGACAAGGATTGAGGATGAGGGGTGTCCATTCCTCATTCTCGATTTCACGCCGCAAAATCTTCTCCTCATCTTAGTATCCCTCCAAATGATACTGGTTCAGCTTCCGATGCAGCGTCCTCCGGCTGATGCCCAATTTCTTCGCCGCCTCGCTGCGATTTCCATCCGCTTCCTTCAACGCGCGCAAGATCGCCTCCTTCTCCGCCTCCTTCACTGAGAGTTTTCCCTCAACTGGCATCGTTCGCGTGTTTGTCTGTCCGGCTGCCCCCCGGATCGTCGCTGGCAAATCTTTTAATGAGATCGCCTCGCTCCGACACAAAACCACCGCATGTTCCAACGCTGTGCGCAGCTCACGCACATTCCCCGGCCACTGGTAATGTGTCAGCGCCTCCAACGCATCCGGCTTGATTTCGGCCACCCGCTTCTCGTTCTCCTTCGCGAACTCCCGCAGAAACGCATTCGCCAGCAACGGCACATCCGCCAGGCGCTCGCGCAAGGGAGGCAGCGTGATGGGCACTACCGTCAGGCGGAAATAAAGGTCCTCGCGGAACTTGCCTTCCTTCACCATCTGGTAAAGATCACGATTCGTCGCCGCCACCAGCCGCACATCCGCCGTCTGCGTCTTGTTGGAACCCACGCGCTCGAAGGTGCGCTCACCGAGAAAACGCAGCAGCTTCACCTGGATCGTGGCATCGATCTCCCCGATCTCATCCAGGAACAACGTGCCACCCTGCGCTTGCTCGAACCGTCCGATGCGCCGCTCATGTGCGCCCGTGAACGCGCCTTTCTCATGACCGAACAATTCGCTCTCCAAAAGATTCGTCGGCAACGCCGCGCAATGCACCGTGACCAAGGGGCCGCGCGCCCGTGTGCTGAGCTGATGGATCGCCTTCGCGATGAGTTCCTTGCCTGTACCGCTCTCGCCCAAGATGAGCACCGTTGCCTTCGACGGCGCCACTTGCCGCACCGTCTCAAGGATCTCCTTCATCACCGGCGCTTCACCGATGATATGCTCCAGCTTGTATTTGTGATCCAGTTGCTGCCGCAGCGAGATATTCTCCGCTTCCAAGTTTTGTTGTCGCAAAGCCCGGGCGATGCGCATCTCCAGCTCATCGATCTGCATGCGCCCCTTCGCGATGTAATCATCTGCCCCGCGCTTCATCGCCTCCACTGCGACTTCCTCCGAACCATACGCCGTCATCAGGATGCACACCGGCGGCTTGGGCAAAGACTTCGCCCGCGCGATTAGCTTCATCCCATCCTCCTGTGGCAGGCGCAGATCTGTCAGCAACACATCGAAATGCTCTTCTTCCAATAACCGCATCGCCGCACTGGCATCCTCCGCCACATACACATCGAAACGATCCTCCAACGCGGCGCGCAACCCCTCACGCGTCGGCTTCTCATCATCCACAATTAAAACAGTCGCTTTCACCATACTATCGCCTTCGTCCTCGATTTCATTTCACCTTACCCACAACTTCTCTTCCCTCTGAAAACTTGAAACTCTTTGAGCATTTTTTCATCCCTTCGTCATTCGGATTTAGTCATTCGTCATTTCCCCGCCCTCCCGCCCCCAACAACAACGGCTCCGGCTCATGCAACGGCAACCACACCCGGAACATTGTCCCTTCACCCAGGTGACTCTCCAATTCGATCCGCCCGCCATGCTCCCGCACGATCCGCTGCACAATCATCAATCCCAAACCCGTCCCCTTCTCCTTAGTCGTGAAGAACGGTTCAAAAATCTTGTTCACCTTGTCGGATGGGATGCCCATGCCGTTATCCCCCACACTCACCCATACACCATCTTTCGTGCGACCCGTCTGTAAGATGAGTGTGCCTCCACGCGTCATCGCCTGCATCGCATTCTTGATCAGATTCACCAGCACCTGCTTGATCTGCGCGGCATCGATCGGTGCTTGCGGCAACGGCTTCAACAATTCCTGCTCCACTTGGATACCGCGATTCTCCAGTTCCGGCCCCAGCAGGTCCAGTGTTGCCGTCACCACTTCATTCAGTGAATCCGGCTTGATCTTCGGCTCCGTTGGCCGGATCGCCTGCAGGAATTGAGTGATGATATAATCCAGCCGCGCGATCTCACCCTTCGCCACACCCACGAATGTCTCCAACCGTTCCACATTATCGCTCAGATCAAATGTGTCATCCTTCGCCGCGCGCCTGCGCAGCAACCCCTTCGGCTTTGTCTGCTTCGCGTGACCATCCTTCATCTTACGCAACTCCCGCTCGATGAGCTGCATGTGGATATGCAGTGCGTTCAGCGGATTCCCGATCTCATGCGCCACGCTTGCCGCCAGTAACGTCAACGCCTGCACCCTCTCGCTCTCGATCGCTTCAAACGTCTGCTGCCGCGCCTCCGTGGCATCATGCAGGATCAGCGCCATGCCTGAACTGCCCGTCTTTTCCCCATCCAGCGGCGCCACATACATGCGCACAAAACGCGCATGCGGATACCGCACCTCGAACTCATGCCGCATCACCTTCGGCCCGCCTGCATTATCCCCTTTGGCGATTAACGACCAATCCACCTGCGGCAAAATCCGGCTGATCGGCTGCCCTTCCGTCGTATCCGGCAACAAGCCGAGCAAACGCGTCGCTGCATCATTGAAATACAGAATCTGTCCGCTCTCATCCACCACCAGCACACCGTCCTCGATCGCATTGAACAACGTCTCCAAGAAACTTTGTTCCCGCGCCAATCGTTCAACGACCGTCTGCAAGCCCTGCGCGTCCAGTCGCCCGAGACGCCCGAGGACCTTGTCAAGAAAGTTGGAATTAGAACCTGCCATTAACGCAATTCCTCAAAACCACTTCTTCCGCTTGAAATACACATACGTCGCGATGGTCGAGATGATCGTGATGATGAACGCCATCAAGTATCCGTGCGACCAATGCAACTCCGCCATCCCGTCGAAGTTCATCCCATACCACGTCCCGATCATCATCATCGGCGTCGTGATCAGCGTGATCATCGTCAGCAGCTTCACCACCTCACCGGTCTGGTTGGACGACATGTTCAGATACACCTGCAAGATGCCCGTGAGCGTATCCGTATAGCTCTGCGCCAGTTCCGAGATGTGATACAGCCCGTCATACACATCCCGGTAGTAAGGCACCAAGTGCGCCCGGATCAGCTTGAACTCTCCGCGCGCGAACCGCGAAAGCACCTCGCGCTGCGGTCCGATGATCTGTCGCAGATGAAACACTTCCTTTTTGATGTGGATGATCTTGTTCAACACCTTCTGGCTCGGATGCTGCAACACCTCATCCTCCAATTCCGCGATCTCCAGGGACAGCTCATCGAGTGCCGGCTTGTAATTCTCCACGATCGCATCCAGCAACGTATGCGCCACCCGGTCCGGCGCGCGCGCGATATGCACCGTGCTCTTCACACAGCGGTCCACCGTGTTCTGGATGCTCTTGAGCGGCTGTTCGTGGAAGGTCACCAGATAATTCTTCCCGAGGAAGAAATTCAGCTCCGTGGTATCGAACACCCCGTCCTTCCGGCTGTAATCCACCGCGTGGATCACCATGAACAGATAGGGTGAGAACTGATCCCCCTCCTTTGGCGAATACTCATCCACCTTCGGTGAGGAACTGACCATGATGCAGTCCTCCACCGATAGCGGATGGAAGTGAAAAATATCCTCCAGCACCAGCTTGCTCTCCTCCGCCGTGGCGTTCTCCAGATCCACCCACAAGAACAGATTGGTATCCGCCAACAGCGTGGGCATGAGGAACATCTCGATGTCCTTGCTATGCAGGCGGCCTTGTGTTGTGAAGACCAATGAGCGAATCATATAAATTCCCTTCTCTCAACAAGTTACACCGGAGAGTGTGCCATTTTGTCCCACAGGATACTCCTTAAAACAGCACACGCAAGCCTGTAACCTTTTGTCCCAGTTACATTGCGGTGACGCGGTTCTCTCCTCCTCGTTCTCGTCCTCGTCGTCGTCCTCGATTCTTCTCCCTGCACTTTCTCCTGCGTCTCTTCCATACTAACCTCCTATCTCTATTTTTCTGCGGGAAGTATAACAGAGGGGGGTAGGACATTGGCTGTCCATGTGAATAACTTTTTCAAACAATCTGCGAATGCACTGCCACAAAGCATTTCGGGGAGCATTTCCCCACCTTCTCCGTCCAACAACACATGAAGCCGGTCTTCATCCTCCTACTGTTCGCCACCGTTCTCGCTCAGGCTGATTTCTTTTCACCCTTTGCAGATTCCAAGCCCGGAGTAACGGTCACAGACTCAGGTCGGTTCATCAAAGCCGCCAGCAAAAACGCCACCACCACGGATTGGTTCATCCGTTGCCGCACTTGCACCGGCATGCAGGACATTCCCGCCAAAATCCCGCCAAACTTGCTTGGCTCAATCCAAACCAACATCCCCGTCAAAATCACCGTCACCATCCATGAGACCGAAGACTTGAAGACCAAAACGAGATCCCGGGTTCTGGAAGTGAAGAAGATTGAAGCCAAATGAGAAACAGAAACCAAACACCATGAAGAAGACCTTCCTATTTATCTATTTGTTCACGGTCTCACTCTTCGCCGCTCCACCTTTTCCTCCCACCCCCGCCCAACTCGTCTCCAACGCCCCCATCATCGCTATCGTTACCATCACCAACCTGACCACGGAAAACTTCTCCATCCGCACCAACCAAGTCACCCAACAAAAAGCCGATCTCATCGTGGAACAAGTGCTTAAAGGCTCCCTCACCGAACCCGCCCGCCTCCGCTTCTATGTTTTGGGCAATATCCATTTCGAATCCAGACCGCCCATGCTCTTCGAAGGCCGCTGCATCGCCTTCCTCACCCGCGATGGAGATTTTTACACTCGCTCAGACGACTGGCATTCCCTCATCCCCATTCGAAACGATCAGGTAGATTGGTATCCCAAACCAGAACCACTCCCCACCGCCCTCACCACCCTCAAAAAACTGATCGCGAGCCCATGACCACCCCTTGGAGCGCGGGTTATCCTCAACCCGCAGCAACTCTCATAAGCAAATCCAATCCCTATTCGTTTGCCCCCATTCGGTTGACCACCTCAACCATTCTTCATTTCCCAAATTCGATGTTCAGAGTTCGATGTTCGATGTTCGATGTTTACTCAACCGGCCCGTAAATCGTACTTCCAAAATCGTAAATCACCCCCCAAAGACCGCCTTCCCATGCCCATCCTCCGTCGCATAAAACGGCCGTCCCTCGATATCATACGCCGTCTTCGGGCTGATCCCCATCGCCGTGAAGATCGTCGCGTGCAGATCCATGATGCTCACCGGATCTTTCACCGCCACGAATGGCCGTTCCGTCGCCGTCGCGCCATGGATATGCCCCTTCTTCATCCCGCCACCGAACAGCACTACCGATGACCCGCCCGTGAAATGCCGGTGCTGCCCGTAATGCTTCATCTCCGTGATCGTATCCACCTTGAACCCCGCCTGATCATTCGCGTTCGAGCCCGGCTTGCCCTCCATGATCATGTCGCGACTGAACTCACTCGCCACCACGATGAGCGTGCGATTTAGCAACCCACGCTCCTCCAAATCGCGCACCAGTTGTGCGATCGGCGCATCAATCGCTTCCTTCATCGCCACCAAGCGTGAGTAACCATTCTCATGCGTATCCCAATTGAAGAACGGGATATACTCCGTGGACACCTCGATAAACCGCGCGCCCGCTTCCGTCAACCGCCGCGCCAGCAAACAGCCCAAGCCAAACTTCCCGATCGTCCCCGCCTCATAAGTCCCCGCAAAGCGATCCCGTGCCGCATCAAACCGCACACCCGGTTCATAGCCCGGATAATATTTCCGGATGCTCTCGATCGGCTCCTGCGTGATGTCGAATGCCTTCGCCGCTGGTGAACTCAACAACCGATGCGCATTATCCATCGAGCGCAGCATCGACGCCTGCTGATAATCGCTCAGGTAATCACGCTTCGGATTCTTGTCGATGAGCTTGCGGTAAAGGCTGTAGCGATTATCGAACCGTCCCGGCTCCATCCCCTTCGGCGGCCGCACCGATTGCACCGCATCTTCCGGGAATGGGATCACCATCGGCCCGAACTCCGTGCCGAAGAAACCCGCCGTGGTGAACGCCTTCAATTCCTCCTGCTCACCCACTCCCTCCAGCCGTTGCCCGATGTTGATGAACGCCGGCATCACCGGATTACGCGGCCCCAGCACCTTGGACATCCACGCCCCGATATGCGGACAAGCCACCGTCTGCGGCGGCACATACCCCGTGTGCCAATGATACTGATGCCGCGAATGCAAAATGCTCCCCAGATCCGGCTGAATGTGCGAGCGGATAAGCGTCGCGCGATCCATCACCTTCGCGATGTTTTCCAGCCCCTGCGTGATCTTCAGCCCATCCACCACCGTATCGATAGCCGGGAACGTGCTCTCCACCTTCGCCACTGGCGTGCCGGGTTCGAAAGGCACATAACGCTTCGGATCAAACGTATCCGGCGCCGCCATACCGCCCCCCATCCACAGCAGGATGCACGTATCCGCCGTAGCTTTCGGATGGGTGATCTTATCCGCACCGAACACCGACACCTCACCCGTCATCATCGCCGCCAAGCCCGCCGCGCTAAGTTTCTTGAGAAACTCACGCCGCGCCTGCGACTCCGGCAACGTTGGATCAATCTGCGATTTCATGGCTAGGTATTCAGAAAAAACTCTTCCCACACAAACTGACGATGAACATCAAACTTCCAGAACGACAAAACGCTCTCCACCCTCGCCCCTGTAAAGACTGGAGAGATGGTGGACAGGTGTGCGGGGACATGGTGGACACATTTTGAGTTGGCCAGTGCATCAGGTTTTAGGAACTGGTTGGGTTTGATTTTCACGCAGGTCCAGTTCCTTGATGACCTGCATT